>JAGWUU010000126.1 GCA_028868335.1 Sphingomonadales bacterium
CTCGCCGGAGTCACCTTGCCGGCGACGATCGGCGGCTCGCTCTACCTCAGCGGCTGCGATCTCGCCGGAGTCACCTTGCCGGCGACGATCGGCGGCTCGCTCTACCTCAGCGGCGCAACAAATCAGGACTCGACTCAATGGTGGCAGGAGCATGGCGAGACAACCAAGCGCCGTTGCATCGCCGTTTGCACCAAGGATGGATATGCGCTGATTCAGACCGATACCGACCGGTTCTTTGCCGGTTGCCGCTCCAACTTCACCCGCAAGCAAGCGCTGGCGCATTGGGGTAAACGTACCGACGCGCGCGCGCAGTTGTTCATTGCGGCAATCGCGGCGAGCGAGCTTCCGGCATGACCGCGATCCGCCGCATCTTCGCCACAGCCGGACGCCAGCCGTGCCCCGGCAAGGTCAAGCCGATGGACCCACGCGAGCAGGCCGCGCTTGATGAGCTGCGGCGGCGCGGGGCGTTTGATCGGTATTTCGCATCCCCCGCAGCCTCCGGCGCTTCATCCGCGCCTGCAACATCCGCGACGGCCTCGGAGGCGGGCCGTCGCACGGGACGCGCGTCGTGACCGCGCAGGACGTCTCCCGGCCCCAGGAAGGTTTCTATCGCCACCGCCTGTCCGGGCGCTCGGTCGTGGTCGGCGTCCGCATCCACTACGGCCCGCCGCTCGATCCAGTGACCGGCGAGGAACTGGACCGCTCGTGGCGCTGGCAAAGTGAAGTCAACGGCGATCCTTATGCCGATTTTGACAGAATTTGGCCGGGATGCACCGGTGATCCGATCACCGAGGCGGAATACCGGAACTACTGCAACCGCCAGCGCTGGGCGCGCGAGCACGCGCCGGAGAGTTCCTATGCTGAGCCGGGTCGCAGGCATGATCCGCTTTCGTCGGCAACCCCGCTTCCGTTTTGATGGAGAAAACCAATGGCAACCAAACCGATCTTCGATGACGTCCCAGCATGGCCTGGCGAGAATGTGAGCGCACCGGCTCCGCGCGATCACAACAAGCCGCCGCTGGATGAGTTGATCCCGCTCGAGTTCCGCGAAAAGCTGACCGAGGACCGACCTGACTTCCTGCAGAAGGTGGCCGACCTGGTTGATGCTGCCGAACGCGCCAAGGCCGAGGACGACGATACACTGGGCCGCTGCGGCGACCTGGTCAAAGCTTACCGCGCCGCGATCGGTCACATCGAGGCAAAGCACAAGGAGATGAAGCAGCCCTTCCTCGACGGCGGCAGGCTGGTCGATGCCGAACGCAAGATGCTCATCGGCCCGGTCGAGGATGCCAAGCGCAAGGTCGAGGGTATCGCCAACACCTATGTCGCGAGGAAGGATGCCGAGGCCCGCGCCGAACGCGCCCGGATCGAAGCTGAACAGCGCGCCGCCGCTGAAGCTGCCGCCAAGGCCGAGCGCGAGCGTGAAGAGGTTGAACGCGCCGCAGAGCGCGCCGCGCTTGCTGCTGCGACCGCCGATGAACGCGCCGCCGCCGATGCCCACGCTGCCGAGGCCGCGCGCAAGGCCGAGGAAGCCATGGCCGCCGCCGCGTTGGCTCCCGCCATTCCTGACAAGCCCGAGCCGATCTGCTCCGATGCCGGGGCCACCGTGTCGGGCAAGCGGGAATGGAAGGCCGAGGTCACCGACTACGAGATCGCCTTCATCGCCGTGGCCGACGACGAGAATGTCCGTGCCGCGATCGACAAGGCCATCGCCCGCCGGGTCCGCGCCGGTTCGCGCAAGATCGATGGCGTCCGCATCTGGCCCGTCGCCAAGGCTAATTTCACATGAGGAGAACAACGATGCCCCAGTTCATCCAGTGCCGTTTCGGCCCGCTCGATACCCGCCGCTACACCTATCTCAACGACGGCGATCCGGTGATCGTCGGTGACATGGTCAAGGTGCCCGATGCCCGCGATCCGACCGCGTGGAAGCGCGTCGAGGTCATGGCAGTTGATGTCGCGGAGCCGAGTTTCGCGTGCCGCAGCATTCTCGGGAAAATCGAGGAATAAGATGATTGGGAAGCCACACCCTTCGGCGGACGAATTGCGCGCCCTCTTGGATTATAGTCCAAGCAGTGGGGTCTTAATCTGGCGTGCTCGCCACAAAGGAATGACACTGTGCGGTCGTCCCGTGAGCGCCCTGAACAGGCTCAACAATTGGAATGCGATCCACGCTGGCTCTGTAGCCGGAGGGGTTGGCAATCACGGCTATATTCAAGTCGGATTTGCTGGCTGCAGATACATGGCCCACCGGATCGCTTGGGCAATATATCATGGCGCTTGGCCGGAAGATCAAATTGATCACATCAACCAAGATAGAACTGACAACCGAATTTTGAATCTCCGGTCGGTCAGCCAGACTGAAAATTCCCGAAATGCTAAAATGCCCAAGAACAACACCAGTGGGTTCACTGGCATTGGTTGGCACAAGCGCGATCAGAAGTGGGCTGCGTACATCTGTTGCGACGGCCGACAACGCTCTCTCGGCTGTTTCCACGACCTCAACGACGCGATCGCAGTCCGCAAGGCTGCTGAGCGCGCCGCCAATTTCCACGTAAATCACGGAAGGAAGAAAGCATGAATGCCCCTGCCAATGTGCCTGCGCCCAGGCGCGAGATTGCCCCGATTGAAGCGCTCAAGAACACCGTCGCCAGCAAGGCAGACGAGTTCAAGGCCGTCCTGCCCGCGCACATCTCGATCGAGAAGTTCCAGCGCACCATCGCCACCGCCGCGATCCAGAACCCCAAGCTGCTCGAATGCGACCGCAAGAGCCTGCTGATGGCGGCGATGAAGTCCGCCAACGATGGTTTGCTACCCGATGGCCGCGAGGCCGCGCTGGTCCCGTTCAAGGTCAACCGCAAGGTCGATGGCGAATGGCAGAGCTGGTGGGAGGTCCAATACATGCCGATGGCATGGGGCCTTCGAAAGAAGGTGCTCCAGTCCGGCGAAGTCATCAGCCTCGAAACCGGCGTGGTCTACAAGGCCGAGGTCGAGAGCGGCCACTTCATCTACGAAATCGGCATGGACCCGCCGATGCGCTATCGGCCCAAGCTCGACCTGACCACCGAGGAAACGGCGGACGATCAGATCGTGGTCGCGTTCTCGATCGCACGGCTCAAGAACCCCTCGGGCGGAGAGCCCTACTGGTCGGTCGAAGTGGTCCGCCGCTTCGAAATCGACAAGATCAGGCAGATGAGCCAGACCGGCGCGGTTGGCAGGACCGATCCGCGCACCAAGCGCCCGATCGACCCCAAGGGCCCCTGGGTAGACTGGTTCCCGGGTATGGCCGAGAAGACCGCACTTCGCCAGCACACCAAGGTTCTGCCGCAATCCGGCGACCTGATGCAGGCGATCAGCAACGACGACGAGGAAGAGGCTCGGGCGCGCGGCGCGGCGCGGCTGCTTGAGGTCGAGCCGGAAGCGCCGGTTGCCCTGCCGTCACGCGATGAACTGTCCGGCGACGACGAAAAGGTCGACCCCGATACCGGCGAAATCGTCGACGAACCGGCCCGCGATCCCGCCACTGGCATGACGCAGGTCGATGAAGCCACGGCGCGCGCGCTCGATGCGGGCAATGACGGCACCCTGTCCGACGACAACCCCACCGCTGCCGAAGGTCCCGCCGACGAACAGCGCGGCGAGCAGCACTACGACGACAAGCCGGTCTGGTGGGCGAAGGTCCAGTGGGTCCGCGATCAAGCGCCCAGGGCGAAGAACAAGCAGCAGCTCAAGGACGTGGACGATGAATATGTCATGCATCGCGCCAATCTGCCCGACGATGTGATCGCCGAACTGGACGCGCTGATCGCGAACCGGCGGCGGGAACTGACCAAGACGCAGGAGCAAGTGTGATGGCTAAATACAAACTCAAGCCGGAGCATGAAGCCCGCTTTCCCGAGTGGAGGGACCGCTGGATCGCCAACGCGATGTCAACCGAGGCGATGACGGAGGATGATCGCGATATTTGCCGCCAGGCCGTGCTCGGCATGTATGAGGCTGCGAAGTTGCCGCCGCCAAAGCATATCGTATTCGTTCAGAGTCCGTTCGTGCTGGCCTTCGCGGGGGGATTCGCGGCGTCGATCTGGCATCGAAGCAGGGATGCCACCAGGGCTGCCACCGAGGCTGCCACCAGGGCTGCCACCGAGGCTGCCACCGAGGCTGCCACCAGGGCTGCCACCGAGGCTGCCACCTGGGCTGCCACCAGGGATGCCACCAGGGATGCCACCGAGGCTGCCGCCTGGGATGCCACCAGGGCTGCCACCGAGGCTGCCGCCTGGGCTGCCACCAGGGCTGCCACCGAGGCTGCCACCAGGGCTGCCACCTGGGCTGCCACCAGGGATGCCACCGAGGCTGCCGCCTGGGCTGCCACCAGGGATGCCACCGAGGCTGCCACCAGGGCTGCCACCAGGGCTGCCACCGAGGCTGCCGGTCTCTCGAAGTGGTATGTCGTGCCAGCAGATATGCGGAAACTCGCCTGCGAACTCAGAGTCGGAGACTTTGGCCTGCAATGCGCCGCCAATGCTTATCGCATGTGGTCGGGGGGGAACCAGTGGGGCGGTTATGATGCCTATCTGTCGTTCTTCCAAGACGTAGCCCAACTGCCTCTAGACTACAGTGCTTACAACCACTGGCGAGCGCTGGCAGAACATTCCGGTCCACGCATCATGCATCCCGATTTCTGCATGATCTCGGATCGGCCCGAAGTATTGACCGTGGACGCCGAAGATCGTCCGCATGGCGAGGCCGGGCCGTTCTGCCGCTGGCGCGACGGCTCGGCGCTCTATTCATGGCATGGCGCGCGCGTCCCGGCGCGATGGATCGAGAATCGGGCCACTCTCGATCCGGCAGAGGTGCTGAAGGAACAGAATGTCGAACTTCGCGCTGCCGGTGCATCAATCGTCGGTTGGCCCAAAATGCTTTCAGTCTTGAAGGCCAAGGTCATCGACGACAGCGGTTCACCCGACATCGGCCAACTCATCGAACTGAAGCTGCCGGGACTGCGCGAAGCAGGTCGGTTTCTCAAGGCTGAATGTCCGCGCAATGGGATCATCTGCGAAGGCGTCCCGCTCGTGTCCGACATCGACGGCCTGCCGATCAACACCGCGCTCGCGGCCCAGGCATGGCGCGTGGGTGACCCTCAGTCCGAATATTGCCATCCACCGGTTCGCACCTGAACCAAATCAAGGAGACTACGCATGAAAAAGATCATCGGCGCACAGGGCGAGATCACCATCGTTCAGATTGACGCTATCCCGGAAGGCATCGTGTCGAAGCCTGTCGAGCGCATCGCGAAGGGCTGGATCATCAGCCACTCGGAAAGCGGTCATCACCACCTTTTGACCGGCGGCGAGGTCATGGAGCGCACCGACAAGGTGCCTGCCGGAATGCAGGTACTTTACGCGATCCTTGATGCGCCTGCCGCGCTGATCCAGGACGCCGCCGTACCGCATGGTGGTTACGACCTGCCAGCGGGTTTTTTCGAGTTTCGCATATCTCGCGAGTACGATCCGTTTGCCGAACAGGCGCGCCGGGTTGCCGACTAATCCACAGAGGGCCGGGCGGCGACCGAGAGGACAGCCGCCCGGTAGAGATTATGACCACCGCCCGCATCATCACAGCAATGGTCCGCGAACACTGGGGCGCTGACCTCGACGCGCTCCCGACGGGCCTCGATACCCCGATCCGTGACCTGCGCGTCGACAGCCTCGACATCGTGGAGCTGGTCATGGCGATCGAGGACGAATTCCAGATCGAGATACCCGATGCCGATATGGAGCTTTTTGGCCCCGACCTGCCCAATGGCAAGACCGTCGCCGACCTGGTCGCGCTGGTCGAGGGGAAGGTTGTGGGGAGGGTGGCGCGCCATGCATAAGCTCACCTCCCGCGACCTCATCCCCCGGTTCGCGGTATTCCAATGCACAGCGAGCGCACCGGACGATCACAGTTGCTCCGGCCCTGAGTACGCAGGGCGTACCCTGTGCATCGGGTGGCTGGGGCTTGTCGTCGAGATCACGCTTGCGGCGAGGAATGATGATGCCTGATCTCTTCGCCCTCATGACCGCCGATCCCCGCTTCAACCCGCGCGAGCCGGTGACGGTGAACGGATTTCGCTACGTCCCTGCGGTATCGGCGTGCGTAAACCATCCGGTGCGCGACGTGCTTGACGGCGATCCGCTCTGTCAGGCGTGCTGCGATGCCTGGGTCAGGGGGGAGAGGGAATGAGCGCCATCGACCTTGACCGCCGCCTGTCTCGCGCGCTCGAATGTGGACGTGGTATTCGGCTGTCCGATTCTGACCTTGATTTGCTCGCGGGAGGCGGTGCAATCGACGTTGTGCGCCAGATGGCAGCCGAAGAATTGAAGGAACGCGCGAAATGCCGAGACGTGCAACGGCGAAGGGAATCCATCACAGTGGCCGCTTCTGGCTCGATTGGGATGTCCGAAGCGACGGAACCCCGCGATCCCCGTTTCTCACCATCTTCTGGTACGACGCCGACGCCAGACGCGTCCGAAGCATTTCAACAGGCACGGCTGATGTCGAGGCGGCGCGGGTGCAGCTCATCAAGCGCGATCTTACCGAAAGCGGGCTCGGCGAGTTCTGCCCAACGTGCGGCCAAAAGGTAGAGGCCGATGCCGGTTATCTGCTCTGCGACGCGATTCGCGATTACCTCGCGCTCAAGGATAGCAAGATCCTTGCGGCCCAGCTCGATCACGTGCTGGACTATATCGAGGTGACCGGCGGGCAAGCCTTGCGCTGCGCCGATGTGGGCGAAGACTGGATTGGCGGCTTCCGTTCATGGCTGGCCGAGCAGCCTGTCGTATTCACCTCGGGCCGGGTGCGCGAGGAACCCCGCGCCCTGTCGACGATCGAGAACAGCGTCATCACCCTGGCGGCGGCGATCAACAAGGCCAAGTCGCGCGGCAAGATCGCGGACCCGGCGCAGTTCAGGCCGATCCCGACCAAGGACATCAACAACACCCCGCGCGTTCGCCTGACCGTGAAGCAGCTGGCCGACGCCTTCCGCTATGCTGCCGATCCTCGCATGAGGGGACGGCGCGCCTCGCTGCACAACTATCTGATCGCCGCGCTCTCCACGCTGGCGCGGCCCGACGCGGTGATCGACATCTCGACCGATCCCAAGCGCGAGCAGTGGCATAGCGATCACAAGGTTCTGGCGCTCAATCCGAAGGGGCGGCGGCAGACGAAGAAGTATCGCGCCACGCTGGTCACGCCGTGGCAGTTCGCGCTGCATCTCGACGGCTGCGAGGGGTTCTTTGTTCCGGTCAAGGACATCACCGGAGCTTGGGAGACGATGCGTACCGAACTGGGCTGGCCGTCAGATCGCCAGTATGGCCCAAAGATCATCCGGCGTTCCGGCGCAAAACTGCTCCGCGACAGGCTTCCCAAGGCCGATTGGAGCGAGATCGAGATGATGCTCGGCCATGCCCGATTCGACCAGACCAGCGACATCTATGCGCCCTTCGATCCGACCTACCTGGCGGCGGCGAAAGCCGAGCTGGAGCGGATCATCGACGAAATCGAAATACTCGCGCCGGAAGCGTTTCACCGGACGAACACCGGAGACGGTGCTAAGGTCATTCCAATGCGAAGGGGTAAAAATGCCGCGTAATCAGAAACTTCGAATGGTGGGCGTAGCAAGGATTGAACTTGCGACCCCTACGATGTCAACACAGGGGATAGTGCCGAAAGGCGCGGGTTTGCGCCGCTTTGGTGCCTTGCGATCCCTCGTTTTTTGCGGAACGCGTCCGGAACATCGGCGAGTTTCACCGGACTTGCACCGGACGGCGGTGTCGGCATGACCGGCCTCATAATTGACAACTTCGCGGGCGGCGGCGGGGCCAGCACCGGGATCGAGGCGGCTCTCGGCCGGGCGGTAGACATCGCCATCAACCACGATGAACAGGCGATCAGGATGCACGAGGTCGAGCACAACCTGCAGGCGATCTACCATATCCTCGACGCGCGCCGTACCGAGATGCGCCACGGCGGGCTGCATATTGTGCGCCAGACGTTCAAGGGGTTCGTCGCCCTGCCGGCGCCAGCTGGTCAGCGCCCGTGGCGCGAAGTGCTGGACCTGGCCGGGCCTGTCACTGCCGCGCAGATTGATGCCGCCTACCGGGACAAGGCCGTGACGGCGCACCCTGACAAGGGCGGATCCACGGAAGTCATGTCGGCGCTCAACCGGGCCCGCGCGGAAGCGAAGGCGACTATCGCGTGAGCAATCCCTACCTGATCCAAGGCCCGGCGCTCATCTCTTTTTCGGGCGGGCGCACGTCTGCCTACATGCTCAAGATGATCCTCGACGCGCACGGCGGGACGCTGCCGGATGATGTGCATGTCTGCTTCGCCAACACCGGCAAGGAGCGCGGGGAAACGCTGCGCTTTGTGCATGAATGCGCGACCCGTTGGGGCGTTCGTGTGCGGTGGCTTGAATGGCGGACCCGGCGCACGAAAGACGATGACGGCAACGCGATCCCGTTCGCCGAGCGGTTCGACGAAGTCGGCTACAACAGTGCCTCGCGCGATGGTGCGCCGTTTGCCGAACTGATCCGGGTCAAGAGTTATGCGCCGAACAGCGTCACCCGGTTCTGCACCGATGAACTCAAGATCAAGGTCATGCGCAATTTCATGCAGTCGCTCGGCTATGAGCGATGGACCAACGTAATCGGGCTGCGGCACGACGAAAAGCACCGCGTCGATAAATCTCTGGCGCGCTCGGCAAGCGGCAAAGAGCGTTGGATCAACCGCCTTCCGCTCGATGATGCCAAGGTGACGAACCGCATGGTCCGCGCGTTCTGGACGCAGCAGCCATTCGACCTGCAATTGCTGCCCTTCGAGGGCAACTGCGACGGTTGCTTTCTGAAGGCGCGTTCGAAGTTGTGGGAGATCGAGCGCACCGCGCCCGGCACGCTGCAATG
>JAGWUU010000395.1 GCA_028868335.1 Sphingomonadales bacterium
CATCTCGACGATGCGCAGGCCGAAGCGGTTGCCCTGCGCGACGATCTCGCCGCGCGCGATCAGCTTGCCGTTGACGTGCACCTCAAGCAGCTCATCGGTCAGCCGGTCGAGCATGACGACGCTGTCCTCGCCGAGCGCGAGAACGTCCTTCAGCTTCATGTCGGCGCGGCCAAGTTCGACGGAAAGCCGGACGTCGACTTCCCTCAACAGATCGAAGCCGCGGGTGTGGATGGTCATGGCAGACGTTCCTTCAGGCAATCCGGGTAAGTTTGATGGCGATGCGATCGTCCTGCGCGCCCACGGTGCCGTGCGCCACGATCTGCCCGCCGATGCGCAGCGGAACCGCACGCGCGACGGCGACGGGCAGGATCGCCCCGACTTCCAGCGCGGACGCGGTGGCGAGTGGCAGTGCCATGTCGACGATCCGCGCGGTCAGCGGCAAGGGCATGTCGGCAAACGGCGCGGCGGCGGGATCGGCCGGCCGGGCCAGCGTTGTCGCAGCCCGTCCTTCGCCAAGCAATTTGGGCAACAGCGCCAGCGGCAGTGCCAGCGTCAACGACCAGGGTGCGTGCCCGGCTTCCTTCACCTCGATCGACAAGGCAGCGAGCCGTGCGCCTGCGGGCCTGGGGGCCAGTTCGGCAAAGCGGCTGTCGCGGCGCAGCACGGGCAGGGCCGGGGCACCCGGCTGGCCGAGCGCGGTGGACAGCGCCCCTCCCAGCAGTTCCTCGATGTGGTGGATCATCAATTCGGCCGAAAGCGGGAAGCGGGCGGGGAGACGTTCCGGCGCCTCGCCGCTGCCGCCGAAGGCGCGATCGACCAGCCGCAGCACGGCCTTGCCCTCAACTGCGACCAGCAGGTTCACGCCGGGGACGCCGCTGGCGAACAGGGCATTGGCGGCGAGCGGCCCCAGCACCTCGGCAAGCTCTGCCTCACCCGTTTCGCGGGGCGGAAGGACGGCAACGTCTGGCGCATCCCCCTCGCTCCCGCACAGCGGGGTCAAGGCCGGAGTCAGCGCGCGGGCCAGTCGTTGGCCAAGCCGGGCAAGCTCCGGCAGGAGATCGGAAGGTTCGGGACCACGACGCAGCAGTTCGGCGCAATGCCGCGCAACCGGCCGTTCGGCGACAAGGGCGCGTTCGGGCTTCATTGGACCAGGAACGACTTGAAATAGACCTGGTCGACACCGCCGAAGCCCTCGGCCTCGGTAAGCACCTTGTTGATCGCGGAGGTCAGCCGCTTGGCGATCCGCACCTTCCCGTCCGGAGTGAAGGAGTCTTCCTCCGGCGTGTCGGCGAGGGTGACGAGGATTTCGCTGCGGATCGCGAGTTCGTGCTTCTTGAGCCACATCAGCACGCGGCCGTCGCGATGGGTCGAGCAGGCAAGGCTCATCTGGACCAGCGCGGTCGAGTTCTTGAGATTCGAAGTGAAGTCGTCGGAAAACCGGAAATAGCTGGTGCGGTATTGGCTGCCACCCTCGCCTTCGATTTCAGAGGCCGCGCCGCCGCCTTCGCCTTCCTTGCCCTCGGCCTTGGGGGCATAGGGGTCTTGCTGGCCCTTGCGCAGCAGCTTGGGGGTGTTGTCCTCCTTGGCGGCATGCTCGCCGCTGCCGATCATGCCGCTGCGGACCAGTGCGAAGGTGCCTGCGCCGCCCGCCGCGACAAGGACCAGTCCGATCACGCCCGTTACCAGAACGCCCCTTCCCTTGGCGGGCTTG
>JAGWUU010000127.1 GCA_028868335.1 Sphingomonadales bacterium
TCTCGCATGGCGATCATTGGCATCCGGCGGCTTACCTGGGCGGTGGACGATGTTCCCGCCTGCGTCCGCTTCTTCACCGATTTCGGGCTGACCCTCATCAGCAGCACCCCTGACGAAGCCTTGTTCGAGGTGGCGGACGGATCGCAGACGCTGATCCTCAAACACGGCCACGCGCGCTTGCCGAAGGACACCGCGCAGACCGGCAGGGGCGTGTTCGAGGTGGTCTGGGCGGTTGACTCTGACGAAGGGTTGCGCCGCCTCAAGGACAAGCTCGAACCCGATTGCGCCCTGACGACCGACGACGAGGGCGTAGTTCATTTCACCACGCCGTTCGGCCAGGCGATCGGCTTACAGGTCTGGCAACCGCGCGCCGTGTTCGGCGCCCCGACCCCGCACAATACCGTGGGCCGGATCGAACGGCTCAACCAGCCGCGCAAGTGGATCGACCGGGCGCTGCCCAAGCGCGCCCACCATTGCGTCTGGACCTTTCCCGACGTGCAGCAAGCGCTGGAATTCTATCGCGACACGCTGGGCTTCCGCATCACCGACATGCAGAAGGGCTTCGGCGTCTATATGCGCGCCGACGGCTGCTACGAACACCATAACGTGTTCCTCGCCAATGCCCACGCGCCGATGCCGGGGTTCAACGGCACGCTGAAATTCCATCACGCCAACTGGGAGGTCGAGGACATCGACGAACTGATGGTGGCCAAGAACTACCTCGACCGGCGCGGCTACGATTATGGTGACTGGTCATGGGGCTTTGGCCGCCATCGGCTGACCAGCGCGGCGTTCTTCTACATCCCCTGCCCCGGCGGCGGCGATGCCGAATACGGCGCCGATTGCGACTGCGTCGACGATAGCTGGAAGCCGCGCATCTGGGACGGCGCCTTCGGCACCGCAATCTACATGACCAACCTGCCTGATTTCATGCAGGGCGAGCCCAACTGGGACGTGACCTACGCCCGCCCCGACCAGCTTCACTATCACCCCGCGGACCCGGCGGCGCCGGAGCCTTTGGTCGCCGAAGCCGCGGAATAAGGCTGAGCCCCTCCCTGCCAGGGAGCGGGCCGAGCAATTCAAACTTCTTGAGAGGACTCACACCATGAGCAAGGCACAGAACATCCTCGTTGTCGGCGGCGGCGTCGCCGGGCTGGCCGTCGCGATCGGGCTGCACAACAAGGGAATCAAGGTAGAGGTGGTCGAGCGCGACCGCGACTGGAAGGTCTATCACGTCGGCATCATCGTCCAGGCGAACTTCATCCGTGCGCTTAACCAGCTTGGCGTGGGCCAGGCCGCGGTCGAGGCCGGCTATCCCTTCAGGGGCGCCCGGTTCATGAACCAGGCGGGCGAGGTGCTGGCCGAACTGCCCGGCGATCCGGCGGTCGATGGCCTCCCCTCGGATCTGGGACTGACCCGCCCGGCGCTGCACGAGGTGCTGACCCGAGAGGTCAGGCGGCTGGGCATCCCCGTGCGGCTGGGCGTGACTTTCGAGTGCTTCGAGGACAAGGGCGATCGCGTCGACGTGACCTTCACCGATGGCACCAGCGGCTCCTACGATCTGGTCATCGGCTGCGACGGCAACTATTCGGCGGTGCGCAAGGTGCTTTGGCCCGAGGCAACGCCGAAGTTCACCGGGCAGGGCGTGTGGCGCTACAACGTTCCCAAGCCCGTCGACCTTGAATGGAGCGACATCTACATTGGCGAACCGCACAGCGGCTTCAACGGCAAGGCGGGCTATTGTCCGCTGACCGCGACCGAGATGTATATCTTCGCGGTGATCGAGGAGCCGGGCAACCCGCGCTTCGCCCCGGAAACGCTGGCCGACGAGATGCGCGCGCGCCTTGTCGGCTATGGCGGCATCCTGGGAGATTCGGCCAAGCGGATCACCGATCCGGCGCTGGTGGTCTATCGCCCGCTCGAGGCCTGCATCATGCCGGATCCGTGGTACAAGGGCCGCGTGGTGCTGATCGGCGATGCCGCCCACTCCGCAACCCCGCACCTTGGCCAGGGCGCGGCCATGGCGGTGGAAGATGCCGTGGTGCTGGCCGAGGAACTGGCGGACAAGGACATCGACCGCGCGCTCCGCTCCTTCATGGATCGCCGCTTCGAGCGCGCCAGACTGGTCGGCACCAGCTCGATCCGGCTTGGCGAGTGGGAGATGCATCCCGAAACCGCAGGCGATCCGGTGGAACTGACCGACACCATCCGCAAGAAGCTGGCCGAGCCGGTCTGAACACCAAATCGAAGCGCTGGTTAGCTACGATCCGAAACAATGCATTTCTCCCCGGCGGGTTGCCTGCCCATAAGGCGGGCAATTCGAAGGGGAGAATCCATGTCAGTCCTTGGCGTTGAAAGCGTCGTTTTCGGCGTGGCCGATCTTGCCGAGCATACCCGGTTCTGGAGCGATTTCGGCCTGCCGCTGGAGCGCGCGAGCGAAACCGAGACGGTGTTTCGTCTCGCCTCGGGCAGCCAGGTGATCCTGCTGCGGCACGGCGATGCGCGGCTGCCCTCGCCCGATCCGTTCGTCGGGGACGGCCTCAAGGAAACCATCTGGGGCGTCGATACGCCGGAGAACCTTGAGCGGATCGCCAGGAGCCTGGCTGGTGAAGTGGCCGTTACCCGCGACGGCGACGGCACGATCCGCGCGGTCTGCCCCGATGGCCAGCCGATCGCCCTGCGCGTGTGGGACAAGCAAGCCGTCGTCAGCGAGGCATCGCCGGTCAATACACCGGGAAGCTATCCGCGCTTCAACCAGCACCGGATCTGGCGGCAGCGCGCCATCCCCAAGACGATCAACCACGTCGTGTTCTTCAGCACCGACTATGTCGGCAGCTTCGAATTCTACGAACGCCACCTGGGCTTCCGCTACACCGATCACTCCAAAGGCACCGGGATCTTCGCCCGCGCCGGCGGCACGTTCGAGCATCACTCGATCTTCTGGGTCAACTGCGACCTGCCGATCGCGCCCGATCACTTCAAGTTCATGCACATCGCCTTCGGGATGGACGACATCGACGAGGTGATGCTGGGCGCCAACATCATGGAAGCGAAGGGCTGGAAGAACGAGAGCATGAACAGCTCGGGCGGAATTTCCCGCCACCGGATCAGCTCGGCGATCTACTACTACTGCGATATGCCCGGGAAGGCGGGCGAGGCGGAATACCACGCCGATACCGACTACATCGACGACAACTGGGTTCCGCGCGCCTGGGATTTCCGCTTTGGGTCATTGCTGTGGAGCAACAACGCCCCGCCGATCTTCCGCGGCGACAACATCCCCTGGGACATGCAGTTCGACAGGAACCGCGACAGCTTCGCCCCGTTCCGCAAGGACAAGCCCGGCAAGCGCCCGGTCAGCGGCAAGCTCGCCGAAATCACCGAGGATGACGAGCACGCGCTTTAGAGCCTGCCCTGCTTAAAGATTGAAGCTTCAAAGCCCTTCCCCGCCGGGGAGAGGTAATTCAGTCAAATCAGGACCGACTCCAGACCTGCAACGATGTTCACAGCTTCGGGTTGTCGGCGCTCCACCTGACGGAAAGTTCGATCCCGCTGCCGATCGGAAGAAGCGTGGTCCTGAGTTGCGGGCATGCCTCCACCGCCGCGCGATAGAGGCGCATTTCGGGGCGCGAGAAGACGGGTTGGACGATATTGTCGGCGCAGATGATCCCCTCGTCCGCGAGGTGAGGCAGGAAGGCATCGAGGCAGGGAACGTAGAGTTCCTTCCAGATGTCGAGCAAGATCATGTCCCACTCTCCGGCATCCTCGGCAATCATCGCCACGGCGTCGCCCAGCCGGAAATCGACCACGTCGGCCAGACCGGCCTCGCTCAACTGTTCGCGCGCGAAGCGCTGCTTGTAGTCGGCCAGTTCCATCGTCACGACCTGCGCGCCAACGCTGCGCGCGGCATCGGCAAGGAACAGCGTCGAATAACCGTAGCTGGTCCCCAGCTCGAGAATGCGGCGTGGGCGCTTGGCAAGAATCAAAGCGTGCAGGAACGCCCCGACCTCCGGGCCGACGGGCAACAGGAATTCGTCGCGGACGGCGAACCCGGCCGGGCCGAGTTCGCGCATCCGCGCCGCATCGGCGACCTCGCGCGCAGCATAGCGCGCGAACACCGCCGCGACCCTGGGGTCTTCGAAATTCATGCCGCCTTGTCTCGGTTATCGAGCGAGAGTGGCCCGGCACCGGCGGCGGACAGCCACAGGAAGACGAAGCAATAGAGATAGGCCGCCTCGCCCATGTTGGTTGCCGGAATGAGCCCGTGTGGCAGGTGGACCATGAAGTAGCCCACAGCCATTTCGCCCGCGAGCACGAAGGCGACCGGGCGGGTGAACAGCCCGAGCAGCACCAGCGCGCCGCCCACCAGTTCGAGCAGCCCGGAAAAGCCCATGAATGACAACGGCGAGACCGGCATCGGCCCCAGCGCCGCGGGGGCGGCCGGGAAGCCCAGCAGCTTCATCGTACCGTGCGACATGAAGCTGAGCCCCGCCATGATCCGCAGCACGGCGTGCAGCAGCCCGGTAAAACGCGACATGTTGAGTGGATCGTTGGACATTGCATTCTCCCCCTTCCAGCGCGCCAACCCCGGCGCGGTTCACTCGCCTTCTTCGACGAATTCGATCAGGTTTCCGGCGCAATCCCGGATGAAGCATCCCTTGCCGAATTCCTCGCGCACCACGAAGGCAATGTCCACCTGCTTCGATTCCATCTCCGCCAGAAATGCCTCCAGGTCGTCGACACGGAAGGCGAGGTGCTTGTTGCCGTGCGTCTTGAGATCGCGCGGCGGATGGCGGCGATCCTCGGGCAGCGGGGCGGCGCCTTCCACCTCGAACAGTTCGAAGCGCAATGGCCCTTTGCGCAGCATCGCGGTGTGGCTGCGCGCCGCCTCGATCCAGAAGCGCTTCTCCACCTCGAATCCCAGGACGCTGCCGTACCACGCGATCGCCGCATCAAGGCTGGGAACCGAGACGCCGCCGTGGTGGAACGTGAATTCAGCCATGCGCGGCTTCCCCGCCGATCATCTTTTCCAGCAGGCGACGGGCACGGGTTCCACCCTGGTCGATGCCCAGCGAGAGCGGCTTTTCCGCCCAGAAATCACCGCCCGACCGGAGATTGTCTTTGACGTTGGCATAGGCCGCTTCGATCATCGGCTTGTCCTCGGCATCGAAGGCCTGACGGAACAGGTCGATCATGGCCTGGTCGGTTTCGGTGCTGTTCAGATCGTGGTTGCGGCTGGCCGACCAGAAATAGTGCGTCTCGTCGGCATTGGCCGGGGTGAGGATATGGGCCTGGGGAATATCGAAGCCGTGGCTTTGGGGCGCGCCGTGCGGGGTGGCGCCAACATCGAGGCGCATCGACGCCGGGGCGTTCCAGCGCATCCGCAGCCAGTGGTCGACCGTCTCTCCCGCCGCGACCAGCCCCTGCGCCACCATCGGCGGGGGGATGTTCGGCATCCACCAGTCCGAATGGAGCGTTTCGCCGTCCTGCCGCACGCTGTGCTCACCGGCAAAGATCACCCCGTCGCCGGCGAAGGACCCCTTGTGAACAAATTCGATGTGCGAAAGGTCCATGAGATTATCGGTGCCGTATTCGTAATTGGCCTTCATCAGCGTGTAGCCGCGTACTGATCGTCGGCCCGGCCCATCGGGAACGAAACCGAAATCGGGGATCAGCGCCGGGTCCGCCGCGCCGGGATCGCCGCCCCACAGCCACACGATCCCATCGCGTTCGATCGCGGCGAAGGCGCGCACCGTGGCCCCGGCTGGAATGCGCTGGGCGAAAGGATTGTGCAGGCATTGCCCGTCCGGCCCGAAGCGCAGCCCGTGATAGGCGCAGACCACCGCGTCACCATCCCGTTCGCCCATCGACAGCGGCGCGAAACGATGCGGGCAGCGATCGAGGAGCGCGGCCGGGCTGCCGTCGGCCAGCCGATAGACGAATACCGGCATCCCCAGGATCTGCCGCGCCAGGCCGAGCGGTCCGACCTCGTCGGCCCAGCCCGCCATGTACCAGCAATTCCTGAGGTAGCGCTGCATCACCCCATCTCCGCAAAAGTCTCCGCGCACCAGTCAGCGATGTAGTCGCGCATGCCCGTGCCGTTGTCGGCACCGCAATGCTCGACCTCGAAATCGGCCTTGGTGAACATGCGCAGCGCGCGCTTGGGGCTGTTGACCGCCTGGTCATAGCTCATCTGGGCGTTGTAGGCCGGGATCTGGCGGTCATGCTCGCCATGGGTGATGAGGAACGGCACCCTGATCTTCTCGACCTGCCCGTCGAGCGTGATCTGGTCGGCATAGGCGAGGAACTTGTCGCGATCGTCGAAGCCGAACACCCACATCACATGGTCCCAATAGTGCGGCACGGGGTTCTCGCCCTCGTTGGCGAGGCGCTCGCGCTGGCGCCGACCCCATACGTGGTTCGCGCCCATCACGGCGCACAGGGCATAGCGCGGATCATTGGCGGCAATGCGCGGGGCGTGGTAGCCGCCAAACGAGAGCCCGAACACGCCGATCTTCCCGGGGATCACGTCCTTGCGGGTCAGCAGGTAATCGAATGCCGGGCTGCCCCAGCGTTCGGCGTCGTAGATCGCGGGCTGGCCGCGCTTGCGGATCGCCTCTCCGGTGCCGGGCTGGTCGACGAACAGGGTGTTGATGCCGCGCTCAAGGTTCACCGCCCCGTGCCCGGCCATGTTGACCTGCTCCTTCATCGAGTCGAGCCCGTTGACCGAGACGAGCGCCGGACGCGGCGTGCCAGATCCATCGTGAACGAAGATCGCCGGGTAGGATCCGCCCTCGTAGGGAATTTCGACGTGATCGACGTGGAGGCCGCGCAGCGCGCTGCCCTTGGCGTAAAGTTCCAGCCCCTTGTCATAGGCGGCCCAACGCGGCGCGTAGTCGCGGCTCTGGAGGCGTTCGGCGGCAAGGTAATAGCCGCTGGCGCGCAGGTACTTGGTTCCGGCGGAAAGGCGATAGCCATCGGCCTCGTCGCGCGCGGCGTTGGCGGCGACCTGGTCGGCGACCGCGACCCAGCTTTCGAAAAGCTGCGCCGATCCGGCGTCGGCGCCCGCCTTGGCCGCCTCGCGCACGGGGCGACAGACCTCGTCAAGCTCGCCGTGGTTGCCGCCGCAGACCAGCGCGAGGTTGATGCCTAGGTTCCAGACGTAGTTGCCGGGAAAGG
Source organism: Sphingomonadales bacterium (assembly GCA_028868335.1). Classification (GTDB taxonomy): domain Bacteria; phylum Pseudomonadota; class Alphaproteobacteria; order Sphingomonadales; family Sphingomonadaceae; genus Novosphingobium. The sequence goes on from JAGWUU010000127.1 coordinate 7,180, forward strand.
GTTCGAACATGGGCGGCTGCTCCTCAGTTGTCGAAAATGGCGACGGCGCGGGTCCAACCGGCGGACGCGCCCTCGATCTTGTTGGGGAAGCACGAGATCATGAAGCCGGTCGCCGGAAGCGCCTCAAGATTGTGCATCTTCTCTATGTGGCAATAACCGATCGCGGTGCCGGCCCGGTGGCCTTCCCAGATCAGCTTCGGGTTGCCGGTTTCCAGCACCCTGTCCTTGGTGTGGACGAACGGCGCGTCCCATGACCAGGCATCGGTTCCCGTCACCCGCACTCCGCGTTCCAGCAGGTACATCGTCCCCTCGTAGCCGACACCCGCGCCCCGGCTGACATAGGCCGGATCGCGGTTGGCCAGCGCCATGCCGGCCGCGGTGTTGACGACGACGATGTCGAGCGGCTGAAGGTCATGCCCGATGCGTTTCAGTTCGGCCTCGATATCGGCGGCGGTGACGACATAGCCATCCGGCCGGTCCCTGAAATCGAGCTTCACGCCGGGATTGAAGAACCAGTCCAGCGGCATCTGGTCGATCGTCCGCGAGGGCCGTGCGCCGCCCTCAAGCGCCGCTCCCTCGGTGGGATGATAGTGCCACGGCGCGTCGACGTGCGTGCCGCTGTGCGTAGTCAGCTTGACCCATTCACTGGCGCAGAACGGCTCGCCGCCAATCATCCCGTCGATGTCCGCGCCGGGAAAGAAGTTGTCCAGTTCCGAGCGCGTCCCGGCGTGGTTCTCGTAGGTGATCTGCGGCTTGAGGAACGGCGGATCGCTGACCACCTCGTTGCTGAGCGTCATCGACAGGTCGACATAGTGGCGGGGCATCAGTTTTCTCCCAATCAGTCTGCGGTCCAGCCGCCGTCGACGACCAGGCTCGTCCCGGTCATCAGCGCGGATGCGTCGGAGGCAAGGAACACTACCGCACCCATCAGGTCCTCGACAGTGCCGATCCGCCCCAGCTTGATCTTGGACAGGACGCTGGCCTTGAACGCCTCGTCCTCGAACATCGGCCTGGTCAGCGGGGTTTCGGTAAAGGTCGGGGCGATGGTGTTGGAGCGGATGCCGTGGCTTGCAAGGTCAAGCGCGAAGCTCTTGCTCATGCCTTCCATCGCCCACTTGCTCGCACAATAGAGCGAGCGGTTGGGCCCTCCGACGTGGCCCATCTGGCTGCCCATGTGGATCAGCGAACCATGCGTTCCGGTGGCGATCATCCGCCTCACACAGCCTTGCGCGACGAAGAACGCACTTTTGACGTTGAGGTCCAGCACCGCGTCGTAATCGGTTTCGTCAACGTCCCACATCGGCTTGGGGCGGTTGGTCCCGGCGTTGTTGACGAGGACGTGAAACGGCTCGTGGCTCTCGAAAAAGGCGGCGACGGCGGCAAGATCGGAGACGTCCAATGTTGCAGTCGATGCTGCACTTCCGATCTCTTTTGCTGCAATCTCAATTTCACTTGAGGTTCGCGCGACAAGAGTGACCTCGGCCCCGGCTTCGGCCAGCGCGGCGGCGGCGGCAAGGCCGATCCCGCGACCGGCTCCCGTCACCAGCGCGCGCTTTCCTTCGAGGCGGAAGGAGGGAGTGCGTGGAATGGTCATGCGTTGTCGCGGGCTTGACCCGGGACCGCTGGCGCATCCAGCCAACGCCGGTTGATGGCCGCCAGCGGTCCCGGCTTTCGCCGGGACGACGAGATGGGT
>JAGWUU010000396.1 GCA_028868335.1 Sphingomonadales bacterium
AGCCGGTTGCCGGGATCGACCTCGGGGGCCTCACGGACTTCTTGTTCTTCTTTGGCAACGGCAGCTCGGATGCCAACTGGCAAGGTGCAACCAAGGGCTTCGCCGGTAACGTCGCGATCGACGGTCTCCAAGCGAAGGAGCGTACGTCCGGTGATGTGCCTTTCGCGGGGACGATCTACACAAACGATTCGTCGCTCGGCGCCTGGCAGAAGATCGTCGACCAGAATGTCGGTCAAGCTTCTGGCGTTACTGGTCAGACCGCGCTGATCTCAGGCCTGAAGACCGACCTGGTGGATGCCTTCCTCCAGATCAACGCGCTGTCGGCAACGCAGACTTCAACCATCGGTGGCAAAGCCTACAACTTCGCGAGCATCTCGTCGTCCGCGCTGAACGGGCTTAATACCCAAGACGGCATCGCTCAAACCTTCGTCATCAACGTCACGTCGGGATTCAACATTTCGTCAAAGATCAACATTACTGGCGATGCGGGAGACGTGTTCGTCCTGCGCTGGGACTCGGACGCGAATTCTGCCAATGGTTACCAAGGTCAAGTCAAGTTCCAGAGCGGTGGCGCAATTGTCCCGTTGGGCGGCCTGCAAGCCGGCAACTTCATTCACGTGGCGGGGGACCTGAATGCCTCCGGCGGTGGATCGAACCCAGCAAGCCCCTATCCGCAGGGGCCACGCTACGATAACGGAACAGGGAACCTGATCAACGGCGGTAAGGACTTTAGCGGTGGTGGCTTTTTCACCGGCTACTGGCTGACGACTGGCACGCCCACTACGGGCGTAGACGTCACCGGGGACGGCAAGGCCGATCTGTACATCGGGGATACCGCGCCATTCAGCAATGCGATTTTCGCGGGCGGCTGGTACACGTTGACGACGAAGTTCAGCATGACCTCGGGCACAAGCGGCGTGCATGTATGTCCGAACCCATGCACGCTGAACGACATCATTCTTGAAGTCGATACACCTTTCAACCCCGCCAACATCGGTAGCAATCAGACCTCCGGCAACCTCGGTGACCTATTGACATACACCTACAAAGTCACCAACACAGGTGGGTCGCAGCTCGCAAACGTAGCCGTTTTCGACGACAACGGAACCGCGGGGGTGCTGACAGACGACTTTTTGGCCGCCGCGGTAAAGAACGCGAACGGGAACAACTATGGAGACACGAACAATAACGGCCTCCTTGATCCCAATGAAACCTGGTATTTCCAGGCCAAGGATTACGCCTGCCATGATTTCACCAACACCGCGACAGTCACTGCAGACGTAGTCCCCATAGTCGGCGTGGTGCAAGACACGGCCAGTGCGAGTTTCCATCTCGTTGCGTGACCAAGCGCCCAGTGAATAGTCGGGCAACACCCAAGGGGCCGGCAAATGCCGGCCTTTCTACTTGATCGCGTCTTTCCGGGGAAGGCAGCCTTGATCTTGAGAATCAAACAGACTGAGTCGCGGAACCCATAGACCGCGCGCCTGATGATGAACGGCACCCTGTCGGAGTACGACGCAAATTGCCCCGGATACCGTTCTCTAAGTGTCACGTGTAGTGACGGAAGCATCTCGGTCGGCAGCGCGGTGGTGGCGATCGATGACGCCACGGTCATCGTCGGCGCAGGCCCGGCAGCGGCTCCGAAGTTCTTCGTCGTCGATATCGGCACCGACGACACCTTCAAGTACGCAGCGA
>JAGWUU010000397.1 GCA_028868335.1 Sphingomonadales bacterium
CCTTCTCGAACGGCGCAACGCCTTCGAGCTGATGCGCGACCAGGCCGCCGAGCACTTCGAGCGCAACACCCACTCGATCTGGCGACCGCGCACCGGCTCGATGGTCAACCATCGCAACCTCACCGCCGCCCTGATCGACAGCCGGGATTTCCTCGCCGCGAAGCGTCGCGCTGAAAGCGAGGTGCTCCTGCCTCCCGGTCCGAAGGTTGCCTTCACCGGCGGTCTCGATTTCAACGATCACCGCCTGATCTGGGCCAAGCTCGATCAGGTTCTCGCCAAGCACCCCGACATGGTGCTGCTGCACGGTGGAAGCCCAAAGGGCGCCGAACTCATCGCCGCGAAATGGGCCGCCCATCGCAAGGTCGTGGAGGTTCCCTTCAAGCCCGACTGGACCAAGCACGCCAAGGCGGCGCCCTTCAAACGCAACGACGCGATGCTGGACACCATGCCGATCGGCGTCATCCATTTCCCCGGCACCGGGATTCAGGACAACCTCGCCGACAAGGCCCGGAAACTTGGCATCCCTGTCATGAAGTTCGACGGCGGCGCATAACACGCCGCCGCATCGCGGCAGCTATAATTGTCTTTACGAGAAAAATGCTCTCGTTCAGAATACACCAGCATTCTTGTAGAACCGGCGAAGCAGCATAGTCGCAGGCGGAGCGTATCTCCCGGCAGCCTGTCGTGATCCTCAACCGTTTGCACGGAGGTTTTCATGACGCTGATCCTGCTCGCCATCTCCCTGACGATCGCGTTTTGCGTGCTCGCTTATAACCTCGCGATCTACGCCTTGCCCTTCGCGGCTGGTTTGACCGCGTTTCAATATGCCTATGCGGTGGATGCGAGTTTTCTCATCTCCGGCCTTGCCGCTGTCAGCGCCGCGCTCGGCTCGATCGCGTTGGTTATCGCCATCGTCGGCTTCGCGAAAAATCCGGCTCTGCGTCTTATTGCGCTGGCGATCTTCGCCATTCCCGCCGTGATCGCCGGCTACGCGCTTGTCCACGGCATCGCCAAGCACATGATCGACGGAGGTCTCGTCCTCAATCTGCTGTGCGGCGCTGGCGGTCTATTCATCGGCATCGCGGCGATGCTCAACCTCTACGCGGTCGGAACAGCCGTCCTTTCGCGCTGAGGCAACGGCCGCGACCCTCCGCTCCCGCGAGACATCCCGCGGGCTTTCGCCGCGGCTTCCGGTATCCCGATCAGAACAAGATCGGCCGTATCAGGAACGCGATCGCCGGCGTGTTCGATCCGCATCATCCGTTTCGAAAAGCGCCGTCTGACAGCGAATCCCGCAAGCCAGAGCGATCACCGCCCGCGGGAGCGGTCTGTCCCATATCGACGTGGAGATAGCCGCGAACACCTTCATTATGCCTCATGCAGATCTGCATGGATCTCCTCTTCGCGCTGATACGGTGGGACAGCGCCATGTGCCCCAAACCCGACAGCTATTACCGTTCTCGTTCCAGCCTGCCTTGTCCGCAGCGACGCATGAGGAGGCAAAGAAGGTTCTGAATGGTGCGTTTTCGTGGCGGTTGGGCCTGATTGGGCACTCTTGCCAGCAAGGCCGATGGTTCAGCTGCGCGTCGTCTTTCGGCTTTCGAGAGGCGCCAATCCCTCCGACTGACTGATCCCCTAAGTCCGTTCTGTTTCCTCCGGCAACCCCCGCGGCTCCGGACCGTGTTGGCGC
>JAGWUU010000398.1 GCA_028868335.1 Sphingomonadales bacterium
GTGATCGCCAGCGGGATCGACATTGCCTATCCGCCCGAACATGCGGAATTGCAGGAAGAGGTCGCCACGCGCGGCCTGCTGCTGGCCGAGCAACCGCCGGGGACCGAACCGCTCGCCCGGCATTTCCCCTCGCGCAACCGGATCATCGCCGGTCTGGCGACGGGGACGGTGGTGGTGGAGGCCGCCCCCAAATCCGGCTCGCTGATCACCGCGCGACTGGCCGGGGAATTCGGGCGCGAGGTGATGGCCGTGCCCGGCTCGCCGCTCGACCCGCGCGCGCAGGGCTGCAACCTGCTGATCCGGGACGGCGCCGTGCTGGTTCAATCCGCAGCCGACGTGATCGAACTGGTCAACAGCTTCACCGGCACTGCGCGCTCGACCTTCCGCGAGGAAGGCGCGCAGTTCATCGTTGCGGACAACGAACCGGAAAGCGAACCGGCTGACATTGGCGGGTTGCTCACCATCGCGCCGGTCGGGGTCGATGAACTGATCCGCCAGAGCGGGCACAGCCCGGCATCGGTGCAGCTTGCCCTGCTGGAACTCGAGCTGTCGGGCCGACTGGTCCGCCACGCCGCCGGGCGGGTCAGCCTGTCGGGCTGAGCCCGGATTGCCCTGCAAGGCTTGGCGTGATCTTCCAAGGTCGGCGTTCCCTCCTTCGCTAATGTCGCGAGGCACATCTGCACCGAGGGGGAATTCACATGGCGCTGCGGGATCCTGTTGCTTCTGTCATGCTTGCTGGTCTGACGCTCTGCGCGCCCGGCCTTGCCCATGCCGGGGATGCCCGGCCGCTGAAGGTCAGTGGCGGCGAAGCGATGCGGGGGGCCACCGCACTGGCGATCGGTGCGTTCAACGTTGGTTTCATCTTCGAGTCGACTGATGAAACCAAGGCCACGGGTGGCATGATCGGAGCTTTCGGAGGAACGACCAAGGCCAAGAGCGAACTGGTCGGCGTCTCCCCGGAAATGATGCAGAAGATCGCGGATGCCGCCCACGCCGATTTCGTCGGCAAGCTGAAGGCGGCGGGATTTGCCGTTGCCGATCCCGGTCAGGTCTTTGCGGCTCCTGCGCTGGCCGGGGTCAAGGGCGAAGCGGCACCGGCAGACATCTCCATCGCGCTGGAGAAGGGCAGCAAGGGCAAGGCCGTGTTCTACAAACCGACAGCATTGCCCAAGATGGTGTTTCTGCCGGGCGATTTCACCGGCAGCGGCTTTTCCAGCCTGGGCGCCACCATGGCGGCGGGCCAGGCCAGCGGCGGTTTCGGCAGCTATGCCAAGGCCGCCGGGACACCCATCGTCGATGTTACCTACCTGATCGACTTTTCCGACCAGAAGCGCCCCGGCGCGTTCAGCTTCGGCGGGATCGAGGTCAATGCCAACCTGTCGGTGTCAGCCAGATATTCGCGGATGACGCTCATCGGGGCAACCGGCAAGACGATGACCGTTACCTTCCAGGACCCGGTGTCCGTTGATGGCGACTTCATCGAAAAGACCGACGCCTCGAGCGGTTCGGCCAAGACCACGCAGGCCGCGGCCAACGTCGCGGGCGGCGTTGCCGCGGCGTTCGGCTTTGGCGGGATGCGCTTCGGCAAGACCCGCAAATTCGCCTTCACCGCCAAACCGGGCAACTACGAGGATGGCGCCGCCAAGGCCGCCTCGCTGGCCAATGGGCAGGTTGTGGGGGTGATGACCT
>JAGWUU010000128.1 GCA_028868335.1 Sphingomonadales bacterium
TGGCGATCGGGTAGTCGACCAGGTAGATCGGGCAGACCCCGGCGCCTTCACAAAACTGCTGGAACCGGGCGAGGCGGGCGATCGTGTGAACGGTATGACCGGAACGTTCGATCGGCTTGGACCAATCAAACTCTTCTTCGGTATCGACGGTAAGGACGAAGCGCTGGCCGAAGTCCGGCCTGAAACGAACCATACGATCGGGCGCAGGGGCATCGGTTATGCGGAAATCCGCCACGGCTCAACGTTTCCTTCGGTCGGATTCCGTTTACGCCGCTGGGTGGATCTGCGCATCCTCGCCGTTGGCACCTTCCTCGCTATGGGGCGATGCGGTGTGGGTCAAGCCCGGCAGGCTCAGCCGCAATCGATCTCCCTTGTGGACAAGCGCGCCGCCCGCGGCACGCGCTTCCGCTTCGACCAGGCGCAACGCAAAGCCGACGCCGAACACCCCGGCAGAAATCACCTGGGGAATGGCCCCGGCAGACGCCTTGAACAAGTCAGCCTTGTCGCGCGAAGCCAGTACGGCAGGCAGTGCAACATCAAGCCGCACCATCCCGCGTTTTGATTGCAGCCGCAGGCGGAGCACTTCGCCGGGAGCGCTGACCCCGGCAAGCGTTGCAAGCAGGCGCCAGGCAATCCGCTCGACCTCAATCCTCGAGAGAGGAACCGATAGCGTACCGTCAATCGGCTTGAGCGCAAAGCCGCTGCCGCGCTGTCGTGTATGCGCCGCGAGTTGGGCAACGGTTGCAACAACCACGGCTGCCAGATCCGTCTCACCCACTTCCAGATCAATCGCCCCGCTGTCGAGCTTGGCCAATCGTTCGAGTTCTTCGAAAGCAGCAAGCATCCGCGCGGCATCGCCCGCAATCGAAGCAGCCAATGCCCTGTATTCGTGAGGAGTAGGGCCGAAAAGCTGTTGCTGGATGACTTCGGCGAAGCCCTGGATGGCGTTTACCGGTGTCCGCAGCTCGTGCAGCATCTGGCGCACGCGGTCGGACTGGCTTTCCGGCGGCGGTGGCAGAGCAGCAGGCATGGTTGCATCGCCGCTGCCGGGGCGCCGCATCCGGCCGCGCCAGCCAAGGTGCCGCCCGTTGAGCGGATCAAACCAGGGCGAGGCATCGATTTGCCAAGACCCGGCTATTGCCGGAGCCCCGGCAAGGGTGGCCTGCACGCCTTCCAGCGGCTGCTTCCGGCGCAGCGACTCCCCAAGGGCAGCGGCTGCCGGGGTGTCGATGACGCCGAGCGCGAGACCGACTATCATGGGCGCAACGCCGGGATCCGACCAGACCACGCGGCCGACGGCGTCGGTAGCGAAATCGAAGGCGTGCACCTTGGAAGGCGGCTGGAGCATGTGCTCCTCGCCCAGCGGAAGGCGTGGCGCGTCAGTCGCGGGAGCGTGCTCGACCACCTGGCGCGCGCGCCGGTAGGCTTCGATCCGTCGGACGATTGCACCGATCCCGCCCTCGGGATTCGCTGGCGCAGGTTCGGCAAGGGCGGCTAGAATCTCCGCTGGTACATCGGCGGGAGGCAAGCCGCGCTCGCGGATGCCCAGTCGCGCAAGCTGCGATTCGACCAGCGGGCCAAGGTCGCGCCGCCGCCGCACCTCGCCACGCGCGGCAAGCGGCAGGGCGGGAATCAGATCAAGCCATTCCTCTTCACGCAGCTCAGCCCGGTCGAGCGCCGCGGTGGATACGCTTGCGTCGTCCGCGGCGAGACTGGCTACCAGTCGCGGCGAGCGCAACCGCAGGCCGCGATCGCGCAACATCGCGGCGCGCTCAAAGGCAGGGATCGTCACTGCCAGTTCGACCAGCCGGGCAAAAGCGCCATCGATCTGCTCACCGCGCGCCTCGCTGGGCAAGGTGCCAAGCAGGTCGAGAAGCTGGCGGTACTGGATCCGACGCACCGCCGGACCGTCCGCCCGAAGGCGCAAAACGGTTCCAAGGCGATCGTCGAAATGCATCGTGGCTCCACTTTCAGGGGCCGACGATCCTAGCAAGAGGTCGCGGCCGTAGCTTGGGTCATACCAGACTTGTCCCCAGCCTGAACCGGCAGCAAGTGATGCGTTGCAAAGCGGGACAATTGCGATATGAAACAATAAAATTAGCGCGGCGCATTGCTAAGACTGCGATTGTTGCGAAAATTGGAATTGTGCGGCGCTGGTCCCTCTGGACTCTGCAGGAAGCCGCCGAGGGGTGGCTTGAATGGCAAATCTGGATTCGATCGATCGCCGCCTTCTGGCGGAATTGCAGGACGAGGGGCGGGTGACCAACGTTGAACTCGCCAACCGCGTCGGATTGACCGCTCCCCCGTGCCTGCGCCGTGTTCGCGCCCTGGAGGAATCGGGAGTGATTCGCGGCTATCATGCCGACCTCGATTCTTCGAAGCTTGGTTTTGCCATAACCGTGTTCGCCATGGTCAGCCTGAAGAGCCAGGCCGAGGATTCGCTGCGACAGTTCGAGGATGCGATGAAAGCGCTGCCGGAAGTGCGCGAATGCCATATGCTCAACGGCGAGATCGACTTCATTCTGAAGATCGTGAGCAAGGACCTTCAAAGCTTTCAGGAATTCCTCACCAGCAAGCTCACTCCCGCCCCCAATGTCGCGAGCGTCAAGACCAGCCTGACGATCCGGACGGCGAAGCAGATGCCAGGGGTTCCGCTCGAATAGGCGGGTCGAACACGTGGGAGACAAGGCGATCGTGCGCGACGGCGATGCAGCCGCGCTGAAACGCGCAGTGAGCAAGGCAGGATGGCGAATTCTGCCGCTGCTGGGGATCGGCTATCTCGTCGCCTACATGGACCGGGTGAACGTCAGCTTCGCGTCGACCCAGATGAACGTCGACCTGGGCTTTTCGGCTACGGTGTACGGGTTCGGCGCAGGGCTGTTCTACCTCGCCTATTCGATGGTCGAGATTCCCTCCAACATCCTGCTGATGCGATTCGGTGCGCGGCGTTGGCTGGCGCGGATCATGATAATGTGGGGGCTGCTGGCCGCCACGATGCTGTTCGTCCGCACGCCACTGGAATTCTACGCGTTGCGGTTCCTGCTCGGACTCGCGGAGGCGGGGTTCTTCCCCGGCGTCATCTTCTACCTCTCCACATGGTTTCCGGAGCGCCAGCGGGGCAAGGCGGTGGGTCTGTTCTACCTTGCCAATCCGCTGGCGGTGGCAGTCATGGGGGTGATTTCGAAACCTCTCCTGGCGCTGAATGGCCATGCCGACCTGCGTGGGTGGCAGTGGTTGTTCCTGATCGAGGGTTTGCCCGCCGCGCTGATTGGTCTTGGCGTGTTGCTATGGCTGCCGGAGGCGCCAGAGAAAGTGCCGTGGCTGGCCGAAGATGAGCGCCACGCACTCACCGGCGCATTGGCAGAGCATCCACAGCACAATGAGGCGCACAGCGGCCATGCGATGTTGGCAATCCTCTCCGACCGCCGTGTGCTGCTGCTGGCTTTGATCTATTCCCTGACCCTTTCGGCGGGGACGACCTTCATCCTCTCTGGTCCGGCTATTCTGATGGAGGCGACCGGGTGGAAGCTTGGTCCGGTCGGGTCGCTGATCAGCGCGGGCGGACTGGTGGCAGCGGCACTCATGCTGATTGCGGGCTATGTTACGGACCGTCGCGGTGAACGCTTTACCGTGCTGTTCGTTGCCCTGGCGATCGACGCACTGGGTTATCTGCTGATCGCAGCCGCGCCTTCGGCGGGTATTGTCGCCGCCGGGGTGATCCTCAGCCAGGTCGGACGCGGCGCGCATTCCACCGCGCAGGTGGCGCTATGGGCCGATGTACTGAAGGACCGGCGGCTGGCGATCGGCGCGGCCGCGATCTCGACCGTGGCGAACCTTTGCACTTTTGCGCTGCCCTACGCCTTCGGTGCGGCCAAGGATGCGACGGGTACTTATGCCTTCGGGCTGTGGGCCTTCCCCATCATGCACGTAATGGCGATCGGAGCGGCGGTGGCGTTGTATCGCGCGACAGTTGTAAAGCAGGCCGCGCGCAAGTCCTAGCTGCTGCGCTTGGCCAGCCAGTCCTCAAGCCACTTGATGGTGTAATCGCCGTGGATGAAATCCGGCTCGGTCATCAGGGCCTGATGGAGCGGGATCGACGTTTTGACTCCGCCGATCACCATTTCTTCAAGCGCGCGCTTGAGGCGCATGATGCACCCTTCACGGGTGCGGCCCTTGACGATCAGCTTGGCGATCATCGAGTCATAATAGGGAGGAATCTTGTACCCGGCATAAAGCCCCGAATCGACCCGCACGTTCATCCCGCCCGCAGCGTGATAGCTGGTGACAAGACCAGGTGAGGGCGTGAACGTCCACGGATCTTCGGCGTTGATCCGGCACTCGATGGCATGACCGTTGAACTCGATGTCTTCCTGGGAAACCGAGAGCGGCTTTCCGTCGGCGATGCGGATCTGTTCGCGCACCAGGTCAACCCCGGTGATCGCTTCCGTGACCGGATGCTCCACCTGAAGGCGGGTGTTCATTTCGATGAAGTAGAACTCGCCGTTTTCCCACAGGAACTCGATGGTGCCTGCCCCGCGATAGGCCATGTCGGCCATGGCATTGGCGACGATCCCGCCCATGCGATTGCGTTCTTCCGGCGAGATAACCGGGGAGGGCGCCTCTTCAAGCACCTTCTGGTGGCGGCGTTGCAGCGAGCAGTCGCGCTCGCCCAGGTGAATTGCATTGCCGTTACCGTCGCCAAACACCTGGAACTCGATATGGCGGGGATTGCCGAGGTACTTCTCGATATAGACCGTGGCGTCGCCGAAAGCCGCCTTCGCTTCGCTCCCGGCCTGTTGCATCAGGGTTTCGAGCTGGTCGGGGCTGTTGCAGACCTTCATGCCGCGCCCGCCGCCGCCCGACGCGGCCTTGATGATCACCGGATAGCCGATTTCCGCCGCGACCTTCGCAGCCTCGACCGGATCGTCGATCGCTCCGTCAGATCCGGGAACAAGCGGCAGGCCCAGCGCGCCCGCGGTGCGCTTGGCCTCCACCTTGTCGCCCATGGTGCGGATATGCTCGGGCTTGGGGCCGATCCAGGTGATCCCGTGAGCCTCGACGATCTCCGCGAACTGGGCGTTCTCGGACAGGAAGCCGTAGCCCGGATGGATTGCGTCGGCATGGGCGATTTCGGCCGCGGAAATGATCGCGGCGGTATTCAGATAGCTGTCCTTGGCCGACGGAGGGCCGATGCACACCGCATGATCGGCCAGCCGCACATGCATGGCGTCGGCGTCGGCGGTGGAATGGACCGCAATCGTCTCGATGCCCATTTCGTGGGCGGCGCGGTGAATGCGCAGCGCGATCTCGCCGCGATTGGCGATCAGGATCCGGGAAATACCCATGGGTGGCGGGGCCTCAGGCGATCACGACCAGCGGCTGATCGAATTCGACCGGCTGCGCGTTTTCGACCAGGATCGCCTTGACCGTGCCGCCCTTTGTCGCAGCAATCGGGTTCATCACCTTCATGGCCTCGATGATCAACAGGGTTTCGCCTTCCTTGACCGACTGGCCGACCGCAACGAACGGTGCGGCGCCCGGCTCGGCCGACAGATAGCAGGTGCCGACCATCGGCGACTTGACCGCGTTGGGATCCTCAGCAGGTGCCGGAGCAGCAACGGGCGCTGCTGGCGCGACCGCCGCAGCGGCGGTTAGCGGAGCCGGTGCCATGTGCGAGATCGCCGCAACCGGTATCCCCTGCCGGGCGACCTTGATCTTGCGCTCCCCATCCTCGACCTCGATCTCGGTCAGGCCGGTTTCGGCAAGCAGTTCGGCCAGTTCGCGCACCAGGGCGCTGTCAATGTTCATTCCGATCGCTGTGCGTCCGGCGCTTTTTGCGTCGCTCATGCGGTCCTCGTGGTTGATCTCGTCGCACGCCTATGCGCGGGGGGAGGGGCGCTGACAAGGCCAATTTCAGCCCTGTCCACTAGAGCGCCGCCGCAGCCTCCAGCGCCACGAGGTAACTGTCGGGACCCAGGCCCTTGACGCATTGAACCGCGCCCATACCCACGTAGGACAGGTGGCGGAACGGTTCTCGCTTCTCCGGGTCGGATAGGTGAACCTCGATTACCGGCACGCCAATCGCCTTGATCGCATCGAGCAGCGCAATTGAGGTGTGTGTATAGGCGCCGGCATTGAGCAGCACCGCATGGGCGCCCACCGTCCTGGCTTCGTGCAGCCAATCGACGAGATGCCCTTCGTGGTTCGACTGGCGCATGTCGATCGTCACGCCCAGTTCCTCGCCGCGCGCGGCCAGCCGGGCGGCGATGTCATCGAGCGTGTCGTGGCCGTAGATGTCCGGCTCGCGCGTGCCGAGGAGGTTAAGATTGGGGCCGTTGAGTACGTAGATCGTCTTGGCGGTCATGCCATCGCTCCCGTCCAGCGTGAATTACCGGCCGCCATAGCCGGACGGGATCGTCAGGCAAGCCTTGGCTTACTTGTTTTCGGCCGCCTCGACCGCGCGGCGAATTTCATCCTCGCTCGGCTGCGGGATGGCCGGAGCGATCGGCTGGCCATTTTCGTCGGTCGCCTGTGCGGTGGGAGGCTGGTCAGCATTGCTGCTATCGTCCTGCGTGCTGCTGGCGCTGCTGCTGCTGTGCTTCGGTGGGCTAGGGGTGTTTCCAGAAGGGCCGGCAGTCGCCATGTTCAGCGGCCCGGCGTTTGCGTCGCTCGTTGCCGATGCGGAAGCGGCGTCGTTGGCCGCCTCTCCATCCGCCTTGCCGCTGCATCCGCCCAACACGGCGCAGCCAAGCGCCAGAACAACAAGGGCGTTCCGAGCGGAAGCGGGGCGGGTGAAACTGCGGGTCACGGCGTTCTCCATCGGTCGTTCATCCGCGGTTCTTTGCCGCGACCCGCAGTGTCTAGCGCAAAATGGTTACGCGAAAGCAACCATGCCGGGGTGTCCGGTCGGCGGTTATTTGTCGCTGCCCGCGATCTTGCCCCATTGGCGCGCGGCGGTGTAGCCGAGGTAGCCCGTACCGAAGAGGGCATAGAGCGGCTCGGGCAGCCCGGTAAGGTAGGCATTCATGCCCTGGTCGATCGCGAGGGCCTTGTCCGGGCGGAACGCCGCGAGGACTCCCATCGGCAATGCCCACAGCAACAGCAGATACATCACGTAGAGGAAGCTCGGCCTGGCGCGGCTGGTCCAGGGATCCTGCGAATTGGCCTCGGCGACAATGGCCGAGAGCCGCGCGTTGATCTCGGCAAGATCCTGCGAACCCTGCAGTTGCAGCAATTCCAGCTTGGCCTTGTCGCGTTCGGCCTTGTCAGGGATGAGCTTGTCGATGATCGAAGTGATCGGCCCGATCAGGGCATCGAGAATGGGCATAGGGGAGGCTCCTTGTGTTGAGGAGCACCCCAGATAATCAAATTGGCCCAGGTAGGAAAAATGAATTGGTCGGGACGAGAGGATTCGAACCTCCGACCCCCACACCCCCAGTGTGATGCGCTACCAGGCTGCGCTACGTCCCGACCGGTTCCGGATCCCGCCGTCGGGGCGGGAACAGGGAAGCGCGCCTATAGGCAGGGGCGGGCGGCTTGGCAAGCGGATGCGTTGCTGTGCCAAACCGGACTTGATCCAGACGATCGCGTCGCCATCTGAAGAGGGCACGACGGCGGGAGAGATTGGGGGCGCTCGTTGCTATCCCATGCCTTTACTGCTAGGCGCGCGCAATTCCGCCAGGGCTCTCCGGCCGCCATTCATTTCCAAGGCGATTTCAGAAACGTCATGAACATATCGACCCTTTCCGTCCTGTCCGCTGCCTCCGCTTCCGCCGGCACTCCGCCTGCCTGGATCAGCTTCCTGCCGATAGCCGGCATGTTCGTGATCTTCTGGTTCCTGATTCTTCGTCCGCAAATGAAGCGGCAGAAAGATCTGCAAACGAAGATCGGGGGGCTCAAGAAGGGCGATCAGGTACTGACAGCCGGCGGATTGCTGGGCAAGGTTGTCAAGGTGGATGAGCACTACGTGGACGTTGATCTCGGTCCGAACATCCGCGTCAAGGCGCTGAAATCGACCATCGCCGACATCGTTCCGCCCCCGGGCAGTTCGCCGGCAAACGACTGATTCCAGCCAAGTAGCGAAAGCGATCCGATGCTCGATTTTCCCCGCTGGAAGCAGGTCTGGCTATGGGCGGTAACGCTCGTATTCGCCGCCGCCGCGTTACCTTCTATCTTCTCCGTAGCCGGTCTGCCCTGGCCCTCGGCGTTGCCTAGTCCCAAGGTCAACCTTGGTCTTGACCTTGCAGGCGGCAGCCATCTGCTGCTTGAGGCCAATCCCGATCAGGTCAAGCGCCAGCGCCTCGATTCGATGGAAGAGGACGTGCGCAATCGGCTCAAGACGGCCGAGCCGCAGATTCAGATCGGTGACATTTCGACCAAGGATGGTGCGGTCAGCTTCATTCTTGCCGATCCCACTCGGATCGACGCCGCGCGTGAGCAGTTGCAGACCCTTACTCGCGGCGCGGGAATGACCGGCCAACGCGACTGGGACCTGCAGGTGGTTGATGGCAACCGGATCGTGATGACGCCGACCCAGGCGGGAATCGACCAGGCGGTAACGCAGGCGATGCAGACCGCGACCGAAGTGGTTCGCAAGCGTATCGACTCGCTCGGCACTCGCGAGCCAACGATCATCCGGCAGGGCAGTGATCGCATCGTGGTTCAGGTGCCGGGCCTCAAGGACCCCACTGCGCTCAAGAACCTGCTGGGCCAGACCGCAAAGCTCGAATTCAAGCTGGTGGATACCACCGCGCTGCCCAGTGATCTGCAGCAAGGGATCGTTCCGCCGGGCGATGAACTGGTTTATTTCC
>JAGWUU010000399.1 GCA_028868335.1 Sphingomonadales bacterium
TCGTAGATGATCCCGATCAGCCCGATCGGAATACGCACCCGGCTGAGCGCCATGCCATTGGGACGGGTCGACTCGTCGATCACCTCGCCCACGGGATCGGGAAGGTCGGCGACCTGATCGACCGCATCGGCAATGTTCGCCAACCGCGCCGAATCGAGACGCAGCCGATCGAGCATGGCGCCGCTCAGGCCATTGGCCTCGCCAGCCGCAACATCGCGTGCGTTGGCGGCCAGGATTTCCGCCTCCGCCCCGCGCAGGGCAGCCGCCGCAGCGTGAAGCGCGCGGGACTTCGCCGGCGAATCGAGCCGCGCCAGTTCGCGCTGCGCGGCACGACCAGCCGCGGCAAGGCCTGCGACGAGAATTTCGGGCGATTCCAGAGCGGGGGCAGATTGTGCTGTCATGGCGGAAAACCGCCTATCACCGCGCCATGCGCTTGTCACGGCGGCGGTTTCGCATTTCATATATGAGTAACAGTTTTCCTAGCGCTACTGACTGTAATGTCAATGCACAAACTCGACTCGTCGCGCGAGTCTTTCGATTCAGCGACAAGCTGTTCATCGGGATTCGCTTAGCCGCTTCGAAACTGCTAGCGGCGCGCGCTCAAAGAGACACAAAAAGGACTCGGGGTCGTCTTGAAAAATCTGGCCGTCGGCGGTGTTAGGGACCGCCTGCGGAGCTGGTTTCCTGATCGCGAATTCTTCATGCGATCGCAGGGCCAGGTCCGTTTCATCAAGATTTCCGCGCGCGTGCAGATGATCGCTGCGGGCGTGGTAGCGTTGCTGCTCGCCGTCTGGCTGGTGACGATGGCGGCCATGGCGATCTCGAGCTTCCTTTCGGCCCGTGACCGGATGGCGCTGCTTGACCGCGAAGCCAAGGTGGCCAGCTCGGAAAACCGGCTGAATGCCTATGGCAACAACCTCGGCAAAGTGACCGACGATCTGAAGCGTCGCCAGGATTTCATAGAAAAGACCAGCCAGTCCGTCCTCGGCGACCTGCCTCATGACGCCAAGCCCGGGGAAACCGTCTCCAACAGCGCGGGCGAAGCGGCGCAGACCATCAAGAAGGTGTCGCTGGCAGTGCCGCAGGCCGCCGACCTGGCGCGGATCGAGGCCCGGCAGCTCGCATTCATCGAGGGGCTGACCCGCCTTGCCGATCGTCGCTCGGCGGCGGCGGAAGCCAAGCTCACCCGCCTCGGCCTCAATCCGCAACGGATGCTCACCTCGCTCAACGACCGTTCGGCGCAGGGTGGTCCGGTGATCTCCATGGCAACCTCGGCCGATGGTTCGATCGATCCGCGCTTCCAGCGATTCGCGCTGTCGATGGCGCGGATGGATGCGCTTGAACGGTCGGTAGCCGGGCTTCCGCATGCGCTCCCCGCGAACCTTGAATACATTTCATCGGGATTCGGCTTCCGCGCCGATCCTTTCACCGGCGGCGGTGGCGAGTTCCACCCGGGGCTCGATTTCAAGGGTCCGCTCGGTGCGCCGATCTACGCCGCCGCGCGCGGCAAGGTCAGCTTCGTCGGCCAACGGTCGGGCTACGGCAATTGCGTCGAGATCGACCACGGCAACGGCCTCGTCACCCGCTATGCCCACATGTCGGCATTCCGCACCACGGTCGGCAGGCAGGTGAGCCCCGGCGAGGTGATCGGCCTGATCGGCAGCACCGGTCGATC
>JAGWUU010000129.1 GCA_028868335.1 Sphingomonadales bacterium
CGAACTGGCGCGCGATCCCGCGCCGGGCACCACCGGCATCGCCCACACCCGCTGGGCGACCCACGGCGCGCCCACTGCCGCCAATGCCCACCCCCACGCGACTGCGGTGCTGGCGCTGGTCCACAACGGGATCATCGAGAACTTCCGCCAGTTGAAGGAAGCGCTGAGCGCGCGCGGGCGCAAGTTTGAAAGCGATACCGATACCGAGGTGGTCGCCCACCTTCTGTCCGAACAGGTCGAGGCCGGGCTGTTGCCCGAGGAGGCGGTCAGGGTGGTCCTGCCGCAACTTCGCGGGGCCTTCGCATTGGCTATCGCGTTCAAGGACCATCCCGACATGCTGATCGGCGCACGGCTCGGGTCGCCGCTGGTGCTGGGCTATGGTGAGGGGGAGACGTTCCTCGGGTCCGACGCGCTGGCGCTCGCGCCGCTGACCCAGCGAATCAGCTACCTTGATGAAGGCGACTGGGTGGTGGTGCGGCGCGATGGCGTGCAGGTGTTCGACAAGGATAACCATGCCGTCACCCGCGAGATCACCACCTCGGGCGCATCGGCGGCGGAGATCGAGAAGGGCAATTTCCGCCACTTCATGCAGAAGGAGATCTTCGAGCAGCCGACCGTGGTGGCGCAAACGCTGCGCAGCTACATCCGCCAGGTCGACCAGTCGGTCGCGCTGCCGCAGTTCGATTTCGACCTCTCCAGCATCAACCGTGTCACCATCGTCGCCTGCGGCACCAGCTATTATGCCGGGATGGTCGCCAAGTATTGGTTCGAGCAGTTCGCACGGCTCCCCGCCGACATCGATTTCGCCAGCGAGTTCCGTTACCGCGAACCGGTGCTTGAGCCAGGCGGACTGGCGCTGTTTATCTCGCAGAGCGGTGAAACCGCTGATACGCTCGCCGCGCTTCGCCACTGCAAGGAGCAGGGGCAGACCATCGCGGTGGTGGTCAACGTCCCGACCAGTTCGATGGCGCGCGAGGCTGACCTGCTGTTGCCTACCCACGCCGGGCCGGAAATAGGCGTCGCCAGCACCAAGGCCTTCACCTGCCAGCTTGCCGTGCTTGCGGCGCTGGCGGCGCACATGGCGGTGAAGCGCGGGCGGATGGACCGCACGGAAGAAAGCGAGGTGGTCAAGCACCTGCTCGAAACCCCGGCCAGCCTCAATGCCGCGCTGGCCCATGACGACGAGATCGCGGCCATGGCGCACCTCATAGCGCCAGCGCGCGACGTGCTGTACCTCGGGCGTGGACAGGACTATCCGCTGGCGCTCGAAGGGGCGCTGAAACTCAAGGAAATCAGCTATATCCATGCCGAAGGCTATGCCTCGGGCGAGATGAAGCATGGCCCGATCGCGCTGATCGACGAGGCGGTGCCGGTGATCGTCCTCGCGCCGTCTGGTCCGCTGTTCGAAAAGACCGTCTCCAACATGCAGGAAGTCCGAGCACGCGGCGGCAAGATCGTGCTGATTTCCGACCGCGAAGGGCTCGACGAAGCGGGCGAGGGCTGTCTCGCCACGATCGAGATGCCCAAGGTCCACCCGCTGATCGCGCCGATGGTCTATGCTGTCCCGGTGCAGCTTCTCGCCTACCACGTCGCCACGGTGAAGGGCACCGATGTTGACCAGCCGCGCAATCTTGCCAAGTCGGTGACGGTGGAATGAAAGTAACCGGCGGCTGCCATTGCGGCGCGGTGCGTTTCACTGCCGAGGTTCCCGAGGCGGTGGAGGTGCTGGACTGCAACTGTTCGATCTGCACCATGACCGGCTTCATCCACCTGATCGTCCCCCATGGCGACTTTGTGCTGGAGAGCGGGGCCGAGGCGCTGCAATCCTATCGCTTTGGCACGGGCGCGGCGGAACATCTCTTTTGTCGGACCTGCGGCATCAAGAGTTATTACCAGCCGCGATCGCACCCCGGCGCCTGGAGCGTGAACCTGCGATGCCTCGATCCCGGCCACGGATTGGCGGTGAAGGTCGACGCCTTCGACGGGCGGAACTGGGAATCGGCGCACGCCTCGCTGAAATAGGGCAATCGTTCATTCGTCGCACCGGCTTTACGCGGCGATAACGATTGGCGGTTTAGACTGCCGACGTGAGCAAGAAGTCTATCGCCCCGTCGCTGCCCAGGGTTCTTCCCGTCATGGCCGTCCTTGGATTGAAGGATCCAGGGGAGGGCGACTGGACGCGAATGCGCGGCCTGCAATATTCCAGCCTCGCAAAAGTGACAAAGCTGCGGATCGCCTCGCACTTGCTGGCGGCCTTCGGCGTGTGCTGGATTTACTACCCGTTTGTCCACATTGCGATCCTCGGCGGCTGGCTCGCCGCGCTTGGCGGAACGCTCTATTATGGTGCGCAGATCGACAACGCGCTGGTTGACGCCGACCGGCGCCGGATCGGCAAGGACGAGGTCCAGAGCCAGACCCGCGCGGCAATCGCCAATGCACTGGTCTGGGTTTCGACACTGGCGCTGTTTTCGCCCTATGGGGATCTGAAAGCGCAACTGGAACTGTGGGCGGTCTGCGCCATGCTGATGACCGCCTGCGCGGTCATGCTTCCCGCAGTGCCGCTTGCCAACCTGATGTTCGCCGGCATTGTCGGAATAGGGGCGATCGTAAGTTTCATCTACGCCCATAGCTTTGAAATGGTTGTGGTTTCGATGCTGTTCATCGCGGTGGTGGTGCGCGGCGCGATCGAGAACGCGCGCTCGTTCCTTACCGCGCGCGTTGCCGAAGCCGGGATGGCCGAGCGCAACGAGGTGGTTTCCCTGCTGCTCAAGGAATTCGAGGAGGGCGAGGCTGACTGGCTGTGGCAGATCGACACGTCGCGCCGGGTACGCTCGGTCAGCCCGCGGTTCGCCTTTGCGCTGGGATTGGCGTCGGACGAGATCGACGGCAAGCCGTTCATCCAGCTCGTCGCCGGGCCTGCCTGGGAAACCGGACAATTCCCCTCCAGCCTTCACGACCTGGCTGAGCGGCTCAAGCGTCGCGAAAGTTTTTCCAACCTGCTCGTCCGCGTGACCATTGGCGGACACCAGCGCTGGTGGGAACTGTCGGGCACGCCCAAGCTTGACGACGACGGCAACTTCGATGGCTTCCGCGGGGTCGGGTCCGACGTTACCGAGCAACGCGAAAGCTCTGACAAGATCGCGCACATGGCGCGCTACGATACGCTCACCGGTTTGCCCAACCGCATGATGGTGACCGAGGCGCTAGGCGAGGCGATGCGCTATGCCGATCAGTGGCGGACCCGCTGCGCCTTCCTGATGATCGACCTCGATCGGTTCAAGGCGGTCAACGATACCCTGGGCCATCTTCTCGGCGATCAGTTGCTGGCCAAGGTTTCCGAACGGCTGCGCTCGATCGTATCCGACAACGAGCTGTGTGGCCGTCTGGGCGGTGACGAATTTGCCGTCGTGGTGCGCGATGCCTCGGATCATACGCGGGTCGAGCGCGTTGCTCGCGCGGTGATCGAAGTGCTCTCGCGCCCTTACGAGATCGACCACCACACGCTCTACATCGGCGCCAGCGTCGGTTCGGCGATCGGCCCGCGCGATGGCTCGACGGTCGAAACGCTGATGCGCAACGCCGACCTTGCGCTCTATCGCTCGAAGGAAGAAGGCGGCGGGCAGCACTTCGGCTACGAACCCGAACTGCACGCGCTGGCGGAAGAGCGTCGCAAGCTCGAATTCTCGCTGCGCCGCGCGCTCGAACGCGATGAATTCGTGCTCAACTATCAGCCGGTTGTCGATGCCGCGGACGAAAACATCGTCAGCTTCGAGGCACTGCTGCGCTGGAACAGTGAAGAACATGGCCTGGTCAGTCCTGCCAAGTTCATTCCGCTGGCCGAGGATACCCGCCTGATCGTGCCGATTGGCGAATGGGTGCTGCGCGAGGCCTGCCGCGAGGCGGTCCGCTGGCCCGGCAACGTCAAGGTGGCGGTCAACGTCTCGGGCGAACAACTGCTCGACACCCATTTCATCCAGAGCGTCGTCAGCGCGCTGCACCAGACCGGCCTTGCCGCGCAGCGCCTGGAAATCGAGGTGACCGAATCGATCTTCGTGCGCGATGCGATCACCGCGCGCGCGGCGCTGGAACAGATCATGGCGCTGGGTTGCGGCATCGCGCTCGACGATTTCGGGACGGGATATTCCTCGCTGGCCTATATCCGCAACCTGCGCTTCTCGACGATCAAGGTCGATCGCAGCTTCGTCCAGGGTGCGGCGACCGGCAGTCCGGAAAGCCTGGCGATCATCCGTGCCGTGGTGGCCATGGCGGAGAGCCTGGAAATGTCGACGACCGCCGAGGGCGTGGAAACCGAAGCGGAATTGCACGTCATCCGCCAGCTCGGCTGTCGCAAAATCCAGGGTTACTACTACGGTCGCCCGATGCCCGCGGTGGAAGCGCGGGCTCTGTTCGGCGTGCCGACGCTGCAACGCGTCAGCGCATAGGGATCAGGCGTCAGCCAGGGCCTTGATCGCGCTTTCGAACAAGGCCCGGCCATCGGTGCCACCCTGTTCGCGTTCGATCATCCGTTCGGGGTGCGGCATCATGCCCAGCACATTGCCCGCGGCGTTGAGCACTCCGGCGATGTCACGGGCGGAACCGTTGACCTGTTCGGCATAACGGAACGCCACGCGGCCTTCGCCTTCGATCCGGTCGAGCGTGGCATCGTCGGCGAAATAGTTGCCATCGTGGTGCGCAACCGGGATCAGGATTTCCTCACCCGCGTCATAGCCGGATGTGAACAGGCTCTGGTTGTTGGATACGCTCAGGCGCACCTCGCGGCAGACGAAGTTCATGCCTGCGTTGCGCAGCAGCGCGCCGGGGAGCAGGCCGGATTCTGTGAGGACCTGAAAGCCATTGCAAACGCCCAGCACCGGCACGCCCTTGTTCGCCGCGGCGATCACTGCCTGCATGATCGGGCTGCGCGCCGCCATCGCGCCCGAACGCAGGTAGTCGCCATAGGAAAAGCCGCCGGGCAGGGCGATGAAATCCAGCCGTTCGGGAAGTTCGGCATCTCCGTGCCAGACGCGGTGCGGGGCCGCGCCCGAAATCTTCTCCAGCGCGTCGGCCATGTCCCGATCGCAGTTGGAGCCGGGAAAGGTGATGACGGCGCTGCGGAAGCTCATGCGGCGAGCCTTTCGATGCGGTAATTCTCGATCACCATGTTGGCGAGGAGCTTGCTGGCCATTTCTTCCAACTGACCGTCGGTGACGCTGGGATCAACCTCAAGCTCGATCATCTTGCCGGCGCGCACGTCGTTTACGCCGTGGATGCCCAGCCCCTCGATCGCGTGGTGGATCGCCCGGCCCTGCGGGTCGAGTACCCCGTTCTTGAGGCTGACATATACGCGGACCTTCATGACGCTCACCTTTCGCGGGCGGTGGGGGTAGGGACTCGCCCGCGCCTATGCCCCCAGAAGCGCGCCGGGGCAAGGTGCGGCGCAGCCGTGCCGTCCGGCTTTTTTGACCTGCTCGCCCGCACTTGTTTATAACTGACTGGTCAGTTATAAATCCGGCATGCCGCGGCCGACCGTCCCGACTCGCCGATCGGATATTCTTCTCGCCGCGCGTGCGGGCTTCAGCGCGCGCGGTTTCGCGGCAACGCGGATGGACGACATTGCCCGGGCCGCCGGAATATCCAAGGCCGCGCTCTATCTGCAGTTCGCCTCGAAGGAGGCGCTGTTCGAAGCCATGGTCAACGAGCTGATCGAAACCATGCTTCCCCAGGCTGCTCCGGCCGATTTCGGAGATCTTCCCGCCGAAGCCATCTTGCGGCGGTTCATCGCCTTTCTCAGCGCGCGGATCACCAGCGCGGAAATGGCGTTCGTTCCCCGCGTAATCATCGGTGAAGGTGCGAACTTTCCCGAACTGGCGCGATTCTATCACGACAAGGTGATCGGGCGGGGGCTGGGCATTGTCGAACGGATCGTGCGCCATGGACTGGAACGCGGGGAATTCGCCTGTGCCGATATTACCCAGGCCTGTCGCTCGATCATCGGTGGGGTTCTGCTCGCCGCGATCTGGAAAACCACCTTCGAGCCGGTCGGGGCAAAGCCGATCGACACGACGGCGATGGCCCAGGCCCACGCCGACACCGTCCTCAACGGCTTGCTGAGAAGGACCGAGACAGCATGAGCGGACCGCCAAAACCCCTCATCGCCGTGGTGGCGCTGGCCGCGGTCGGCGGTGGCATCTGGTACGCCACGCGACCTGCTCCCGCGGAAAACTGGCTTGGCTATGTCGAGGCGGAGACGCTCTACGTTGCCGCGCCGGTATCGGGGCGGCTGGCGGAGCGCTCGGTCGATCGCGGAGCGGCGGTCGCTGCGGGAGCGCCGCTGTTCTCGCTCGACCCGATAACCACCGATGCCGAAACGGCCCAGCTTCAGGCTCAGGTTTCCGCCGCGCGGGCGCAGGTGGGCGATCTTGGCCAGGCCCGCCAGCGTGCGCCCGAGATCGCGGTGTCGCGGGCAGCCGAGGCGCAGGCCAGCGCTCAACTGACCAAGGCCCAGCAGGATTATGCGAGGATCGCGGCGCTGGCGGCACGCGGCTTCGCCAGTCGTTCGCAGCTTGATGCGGCGCGGGCGGTGCGCGATGCGTCGTCTGCGGCGCTGGCGCAAACGCGGGCGCAGATCGCCTCGGGCGAAATCAGCGCTGGTCGCGGTGAGCAGATCACGGCGGCGCGCGCCACTGTCTCGGGAGCCGAGGCGGCACTGCGCGGCCAGCAGCAGCGGCGGCGGGAGATCGCGCCGGTGTCACCCGCGAAGGGCGTGGTCGAGCAGACGTTCTACAATCCCGGCGAATGGGTCCCGGCCAATGCGCCGGTCGTCTCGGTCCTTCCCGACGACAAGCGGAAGCTGCGCTTCTTTGTGCCGGAAGAACGCATCGCCGCACTCCGCCCCGGAATGAGCATCGGCTTTTCCTGCGACGGGTGTGGCGGGCAGCGGCAGGCGAAAATCAGCTACATCTCGCCGCGCAGCGAATTCACGCCGCCGGTGATCTACAGCGAGCATGCCCGTTCAAAGCAGGTGTTTCTGGTGGAAGCCCTGCTTCCCGTTTCCGACAAGCCCCTGCCGCCGGGTCTTCCCGTCGAGGTGGTGCCGCAATGAACGATAGGCCCGCCGCCGATCCGGTCATCGCCGTTCGTGGCCTGACCAAGCGGTTCGGCGGGCGCACGGTGGTCGATCATGTCGACCTGACGGTGCAGAAAGGGCGGATCTGCGGATTTCTCGGACCTAACGGCTCGGGCAAGACCACAACCCTGCGAATGATCTGCGGCCTGTTGATCCCCGATGCCGGGGAGGGCGAGGTGCTGGGGCTGGACCTTCGGACAAGGCGCCGGGCGATCAAGCAGCAGATCGGTTACATGACGCAGAAGTTCGGGTTGTTCTCCGACCTGTCGATTGCCGAGAATCTCGAATTCATCGCCCGTGTCTATAGCCTCGATAACCGCAAGGCGCGGGTTGACGCCGCGTTGGAGCGGCTGGGTCTGGCAAGCCGGGCGGATCAACTCGCGGGCAAGCTCTCGGGCGGGTGGAAGCAGCGCCTCGCGCTCGCCGCCGCGGTGCTGCACGAACCCAGGATACTCCTGCTCGACGAGCCGACGGCGGGCGTTGATCCGCTCGCCCGGCGCGAATTCTGGGACCAGATCCACGCCCTTGCCGGGGAAGGGATGACCGTGCTCGTCTCGACCCATTACATGGACGAGGCCGAGCGGTGCCACGAGATCGCCTATATCGCCTATGGGGTGATGCTGGCGCGCGGCACCACCGATCAGGTGATAGCCAGGTCCGGCCTGGTGGCGTTGCAGGGCGAAGGGCCGGGTGCCGATCGCCTCGCCACCGAGATCGAGGGGCGCGAGGGCGTGCTGATGGCCGCGCCGTTCGGCACCACACTCCATGTCTGCGGCACCGACATGGACGCGCTGCGCCGCGCGGTCCGGCCGTGGGCAGATCGCATCCGCTTCGTCGAGGCCGAACCGACGCTGGAAGACGTGTTCATCCACCTGATGAAGCAGGCGCCCGACAATTCCGTGATGGAGAGCGCCTGATGTGGGAGCGGATCGGCGCGATGGTGTTCAAGGAGGTGCGCCAGATGGCGCGCGATCCGGGCATGTTCGTGATGATGCTGATGTTCCCGATCCTGCAACTCACCATCTTCGGCTTCGCGATCAACAACGATCCGCGCCATCTGCCGCTGGCGGTGGAGGTCAACGATCATTCGGCGTTTTCGCGCAGCCTGGTCAGCGCGCTGCGCGAAACGAGCTATTTCGACATCATCGCCCTGTCCGGCAACGCGGGGGAAGGGGATCGCTATATCGCCGAGGGCAAGGCCCAGTTCGTCCTGACCATCCCGCCCGATTTCGCGCGCGCACTGGTGCGGGGCGAGCAGCCCGAGCTGCTGCTGACCGTCGACGCGACCGATCCGGCCGGGACCGGACCGGCGGTCGCCGCCGTCAACGAGGCGGTGACGCGCAGCCTTGCGCATGATCTGATCGGGCCGCTCGCCCCGCGTCAGGCCGGCGCGCCGCCGGTTAACCTGGTGCTTCATCGCAGCTACAATCCAGAGGGGATCACCAGCCATAATACCGTTCCGGGGCTGCTCGCGATCATCCTGTCGATGACCATGGTTGCGCTGACCGCGATGTCCGTCACGCGCGAGACAGAGCAGGGAACGATGGAAAACCTGCTTGCCACCCCACTCCGCCCGATCGAGGTGATGATCGGCAAGATCGTGCCCT
>JAGWUU010000130.1 GCA_028868335.1 Sphingomonadales bacterium
CCCTCTCCGCCACACAGTCTAAACAATTGATAAACAAGAGAAAATGTTCTCTGAAGGCCGCGCAGGACCGCGAGTTTTGGCCGGATTTCCGTATTCGGAGACGCGCAACTTGTGCCGAATTTGGGAGAGAAAGCCGCCGTTTCTCTGGGCCCGATTTGGCCATTACGGTTCCGGGTGTGTTCCCTTGCTGGATCACTCGATTGGCGAGGTTGCAACGGGAAGTGATCTGAGGTCATGGCGCTGGCTGGATGCCAAGGATCGCTGACATAGCGGTCGCAGGACGAGCTGTGATGCCTCCTCAATAGCCGTCGGACGCTGATGGTTGTTTTCTCGTTTCGTTCCCACGGCGGCAGTGAATCATCGTCAGCCGAGCAAGACGGGGAGTTGCGGGATGTTGAAGGTTCAGTGCGAACCGCCGCCCCAGTCTCCTGATGAAACTGCCTCACCAATAGGCTGAAGTTTGTCGTTTGTCCTGCCGCCACCCAGCAGTCATCAACCTGCATCAGTTACCGGTCGTAAACCGGGATGCAGGAGGATCGGATGTTTCGCGAAGTTCACTATCCCAGCCTGGACGAGATCGTCGCGGCGGCGCCCGAGGGAATGACCAAGTTCCGGATCGAGCTGGACGATCGCGGCGTGGCGCTCCTGACGCTGAACCGGCCAGAACGGCTCAATGCGTTTTCGATGGGTTATCCGGCGGACAAGCCGCGTCCGAGTGGGTGGTCGATGTACGACCGCTACATGCGTTCGCTGACCCAGGAACTGAAGCTTGATCCGGTCGTGCGCGTGGTCGTCTTTACCGGCGCCGGGCGCGCCTTTTCGGCGGGCGCCGACATCAAGGACTGGGCCGGAACGGAGGTCCACGCGGCAGACGTGCCTTCGCCCTTCGTCAAGCCAGGCTTGCTGTTCGACGAGCACACCGCAATGATGCACATCTGGCTCAAGCACCTGATCAAGCCGACCATCGCGATGGTCAACGGTCCAGCGGTGGGCATGGGCGCGGACCTTGCCTCGGTCTGCGATATCCGCATGGTATCCGACACCGCCTTCTTCCAGTGGGCCTATGTCCTAAACGGCATCGTGCCCAGTGACGGCGCACTGTGGCTGGTCCAGCGGCTGGTCGGGCAAGGCAAGGCGCTGGAATGGCTGATCACCGGCAACCGCGTCTATCCTGACGAGGCCTTGCGCACCGGCTATGCCAACCACGTTATCCCTGCTGATGCGTTATTTGAGCAGACAATGGAAATGGCCCGGCGGATCGCCAGCATCGGCAGCCGCACGGTCCAAGCCACGCGCTATGCGATCAACTGTTCGGCGACGCTGGGCTTCCAGGATTCGGTCGGCATGGCCTATCTTTCGAACTACGCGACGCACGAGGAAGCGCGCTCGGCGATTGTCGAACGGGCCAAGTCGCTGGGCGACCGACCGGCGGCGTCCGGGCAGTGACCTGCGCCCCGGGACCAGACCGGTCTTTTTGGACCACGCTGACCTATTGCGTCTATGCCGTGCCGCTGGTCGCGACGACCGCGGCGATCGGCAATTTCGTCACCCCGTACTACAGCGAAGCGCTGGGCCTGCCGCTCGCCGCGGTTGCCGCCGCATTGCTGGCGATCCCGGTCTTCGATGCAATGTTCGATCCCATGATCGGCCTCGCCATCGATCGTTCGCGCTTTCGTCAGAAGCACCGGCCGTGGTTGCTGATCGCCCTGCCGGTCTATCTTGCCGGAGTGGGACTGGTGTTCTTTCCGCCGGTTGCAGAAGTCTCGCGGCTTTACCTGATCGCGGCGGGAGCGCTGGTCTATGCGGCCTACACCACCGCGATGGTGGTCCACCAGGCCTGGGCTGCCGCGTTGACCAGCGATCCGCGCGCACTCTCGCGCCTGTTCGGCTTTCGGGAACTGGCGGTGATCATCGGCATTCTCGGCACCTTCGGACTGGCCGCGATCGCCAGCCGCCAGATCGGCAGCGACATTGCCGCGCAGGCGCGCGCCGCAGGCGGCTTTATACTGGTCGCGATCAGCCTCGCCACGGCGATCACATGGACTTTCACGCCCGATACGGTTTTCGATCGGACGGTTGCTCCAACAGCGAACTGGCCCATCCTGAAAAATCTATTGCTGACCCGCAACTTCGGTAGCCTCCTTGCGGCGATCCTGTTCTTCAACGGGGCATGGACGGCGATGTCGGCGATGGGCTTCTTCGTTGCCAAGCATCTCTACCGCGCGCCTTCGCTATTCGCTGCGGGACTCACGCTGACCTTCATCGTCGCGCCGTTCGGCATGGCCCTGTGGATGCGGCTGGCAGCGCGCTTGGGAGACCGGCAAACGCTGGTGCTGTCATGCCTCTATATGGCGGCCATAGCAGGATTCGTCCCGTTGGCTGTCCGGTTCGGAGACAACGGCCTGCTGGCCATCCAGGCCCTGCTGGGGATCGGTTTTGGCGCCGGTCCCTACCTGACCCGCGCGATTACCGGCAACCTCGCCAATGCCCACGTCGCCCAGAGCGGAAACGACGTGCGCGGCAGCGCCTTTGCCGCGGCGACCTTTTTCGACAAGCTCGGCAGCGGCCTTGGCGCGGCGGCGCTGATCCCGCTCGCCTGGCTGGACTTCGACCCCAAGGGCGCAGTCGATGAAGCTGCCCGCAGCGCTTTGCTTGGCGTCGCGACCGCTGCCCCTGCAATCGGCTTTCTGCTGACCGCCCTGTTCGTTCTGGTGATCGGCACGGCGCCCGATCGCGTGCCCCTTACCCAACTCTAGGATATGGATTTCAAGGCGATGACCAAACCTCTCGACGGAATCCGGGTGCTCGATTTCACCTCGGTGGTGTCAGGCCCAGTCTGCACCCAGGTTCTCGCCGCGCTTGGCGCCGACGTTATCAAGGTCGAGCCGCTGGCGGGCGATCCGCTGCGTTCGACCCGCAGCCCCCTGATCGAGACGATCAGCGGTCTCTACATGCAGGTCAACCGGGGCAAGCGTTCGATTGCACTCGACCTGCGCGACGCTGAAGTGCTCGCTGCTTGCCTCAAGCTGGCCGAACAGTCCGACGTGATCGTCGAGAACTTCCGTCCCGGGGTGATGGACCGTCTGGGCCTGGGCTATGAGGCGATCCGCGCCTTGCGCGGCGATATTATCTACGCCTCGATCAACGGCTTTGGCGAAAGCGGGCCGTGGGCGGGGATGCGGGCCTACGATTCGATGATCCAGGCGCTTGGTGGATTCATGTACAAGCAGGGCGAGAACGGCACGCCGCGTCTGATCCAGTGCGCCGTGGCCGACAAGATCACCGGGCGCGCGGCTGCCGAAGGGGTGCTCTCCGCCCTGTTCGCGCGCGAGCGCGGCCAGGGTGGGCGACGGATTTCAGTCGCCATGCTCGATGCCTACATCAACTTCATGCTTCAGGACACCATGGCGGGGCACAGCTTTCTCGATCACGAGGCGCCCGCTTCGCAGATTGACGCGCACCTGTCGTTCCAGACCAACGACGGCTGGATCTCGTTCCTGTTCCTCGGCATCGGCGAATACCACGCCTTCTTCGATGCTTGCGGACGACCCGATCTGGCCGCCGATCCACGGTACGAAACCCGCGACACATTGCTGACCAACTTCGCCGCCTGGCGAGATGAAGTTTCCGTCCTGCTCGCCGGGATTTCGACCGAGGCAATCATGCGCGAATGCCGCCGCTTGCAACTGCCGGTGGCGCCGGTCCTGACCTTCGACGAAATGGTTTCCTTCGAACAGGTCGAACACAACCGCACCTTTTCCGAAGTCGATATGGGCGGGTCGGTCGGGCGGCTGCGCCTGCTAAATCCACCGTGGCGCTTTTCCGAAGGTTCGCCTGATCTGGAAGCCGTACCGGCTCGATTGGGCGAGGACACCGCAGCGGTTCTGGGCTCCGCGGGCCTTGATGAACAGGCGATCGCGGCGCTGATCGCGCGCAGGGCAGCAGCGGCCTGTTGAGCGGCTACGAGCGACCGTGGCGGTCCTGCCTTGCGGCTTGATTATGGTAGGCGGCGCTCTAGGTTTCGCGCTGAACGAACAAACAACAAGGCGCAGCCGTCCAACCATGTCCAGCACCCCTCCGCCCGTACTCTTGCAGACAGTCGAGGCGGTGGTGCGGCTCGGCAGTTTCAAGCGCGCGGCGGACGAACTGCTGATCACACCCTCGGCGGTCAGCCACCGCATCCGTTCGCTCGAAGCCTTGGCCGGGCAACCGCTGTTCATCCGCGAAGGCCAGGGTATTCGCCCGACCGAAGAAGCGGTTGATCTGGCCGCAATCATCGAACGCGCCAACCTCGAAGTCGCAGAGCGCTGGCGCGGGATCGTCAGCCGCGCGGCCCGTCGTCATTTCCAGATTCAGGCGATGGCGGCCTTTGCCGAACATTTCATCTTCGGGCGGATGGCAGACTTCAAGCGCCGATTCCCGACCTTCGACATCGCGCTGACCAGCGCGATCGATTTTGATCCGAAGGCCAGCGCAAACACCGACATCCTGATCGGCGTCGGCCAGCCGCCCGACAATGAATGGCGGGTCGAAAATATCCTTGATCTGACCGGCTGCCTGATCGCCAGGTCCGACAAGCTGGAGGGGGTATTCCGCGACGGAATGCTGTTCGGCCCGCTGCTCGGCTATTCCAGCACCGCGGACAACTGGCCAAGGATTGCCGAAGCCATGGATGCCGCGATCCACCCCGAGGCGCAGATGATCCGGTTCGATTCAGTCGCTTCGGCGGTGTCCGCCGTGGAAGCCGGGATCGGCGCGGCGCTGGTTCCCTACTGGATCGCCAACGATCTGGCTGGTTCGGGGCGCATCGGAATCGTCAAGTCGAACGTCCCCAATCTCGGCCGGAAATACTGGCTCGCGGTTCGCCGCGAAGTGCGTGAGATTTCGGCGGTCGACCGGTTCTGCCGGTGGCTGGCTGCGACTGTGGCCGACGATGCCAGGTCATCGGCCACGTCTGCCTGATCGCTCCTAGAACTTGATCCCCACCCGTACTTCAACCGTGCGCGGATCTATGATCGAGGCCGCCTTGGCACCGGTGAACAGCGGCACGTTGACCACATAGGTCTTGGCCCGCACGTCGCCGATGTTCTTGGCCAGCAGCGAGATCGACAGGCGGTCATTGGGCGACAGCAATTCAACGCTGGCATCGGCGGTCGTGTAGCCCTTCTGCCAGCCGAGCGGGTCGAGATCTGGGGCGACGAAGGCGCCGCTGCGACTGTTCGCACCGGCATAGAGCTTCATGCTCCAGTCGGAGGCAACGGCAAACTCATAGTTCGCACTCAGGCTTGAGCTCCAGTGCGCGGCATCGGTCAGCGGGCGACCGCTGAGGTCCTGGCGGCAACGTCCGATCCCGGTCCAGGCGGCGGTTTGCCCGGTGGTGCAGGCGGCACCAGTATAGCTATCGTAGTGCGCGTCGATATAGACCACCGACCCAGCCAGTGTGAACCCGCGCACCGGCGACCAGCGTGCTTCGGCCTCGACCCCGCGCGAACTGGCTTTCGCCGCGTTGGTGGTGATGAATGAGATGCCGTTGAACGCCTGGACCTGCAGGTTGTCGAACTTCGAATAGAACCCGGTCAGGTTGAGGTTGAAGCTGCGGCTCACGCCCCACTTCAGACCAGCTTCGTAGGCAGACACGCTTTCGCTGTCATAGGGCAGCGCAGTCCCCGCACTGTCCGAGGCGTCGAACCCGCCGCTCTTGAAGCCGCGTGTGAACTTGGCATAGGCCATCGTGTTGGGCGCGATCTTGTATTGCAGGGTAACGGCAGGGGTGAACTGCTTTTCCTTGATCGCCTGCGACAGGCTGAAGTTGCGCGCACCCAGCACTGCACCCATTGTCGCGATCACGGTTGGGCTGGTTTCCGGAACGCCGGTCACCGGGTTGTAGATGACCAACGACCGATCGGCTGACTTGTCCTCGATCATGTAGCGACCGCCGGCGATCAGGCGCAGCCCATCGGCCAGCCGATAGCTCAACTCGCCAAAGGCGCTGTAGGTATCGGCGTGCTGGTCGAACACGCGGCGGGTCTGCGAATCGAGCGCGCCGCTCGTCACCCGGAACCACGGCTTGCCGACGTAGTGTGCGCTCTGGAAGAACAGCCCGGCAGTGTAGGCCAGCTTGTCCTCAGGCGTCGAGGCGAAGCGGAATTCCTGGCTGAACTGGTGGTACTTTTCCGAATTGTCGAAGCGCAGCACCGGCACCGGGGTAAAATCGGAATCCTCGTTGGTGGTGCTAGTCTTGTAGGTGCTGTACCCGGTGTCGGAGGTGAGGTTGGCGCTGCCCAGCGGCAGGTTCACGCGCAGCGCGAGGTTGTGCGCGCTGATCGTGTTGAGATCGCTCCCCGGCGCACCGTTACTGAGCTTGAGATCAAGGTTCGATTCAAACTTCGGATCGAACGCAGTGAAGGTTCCCGTAAACGGTCCGGGCGCGAAGATCTGGAACAGGCCGCCCTGGCGCTTGCCGAACGAGTATTCGTACTTGGCGTTTACCTCGACATTGCCGGGTTGCCATGCGAGCGAGACGCGGGCGATGTTGCCAAGCCGCGCGGGTTCGTTCTCACCGGTGCGGGTATTGTACAGGAAACCCTTGTCGCGCTGTTCATGCTTGTAGGCGATGCGTACTTGCAGGTTGTCGGCCAGCGGCTTGTTGAACACGCCGGAAACGTCCCAGCCGCCGAGGCGGGTTTCATAACCGCCCGACAGCGAAATCTCTTCGCGCTTCGACGGGCGGGCGGTGATGATACTGACCGCACCGGCCACAGTATTCTTGCCGAACAGGATCGACTGCGGACCCTTGAGGACCTCGACCCGCTCGACATCGAAGAACGGCGAGCTGAACTGGGCAGCGCGGCCGGTGTAGATGCCATCGACGAACATGCCGACCGATTGCTCGAACCCGCGATTAGTGCCCGAACTGATCCCGCGCAGCGTGATGCGATTGCCGCTGGCGGATTCGGCAACGTTGAACGCCGGGACATAGTGGGACATCTGCTCGAAATTGGTGAGGTTGAGACCCCTGAGCTGTTCGGCCTGGACCAGGCCGACCGACACCGGAACGTCGCCCAACCGTTCGACGCGCTTCTGCGCGACGACCAGGATCTCATTGAGCGGCGTGTCCTTCTGGTCGGCATCATTTGCAGCCGGAGCCGCTTCGGCAGGCGCGGCAGACTGAGCGAAGGCGGTCGCCGGAAGGAGGCTCGCTGCAATGGCAAGCGATGCGACACCGAAACGAACTGAAGCCATGTATCCTACCCCATGTTGCGCGGGGCACGGGATGTTTCCCCCGCCCAGCCTGGTTCCTCGATCGGGGCAGCTACCGGCAAGGGTCCTGCGCAAACAAACGAATTGCTCGCGCCAATGATGAGCCAGGATCACGAACGTGAGCCGGGATCAGCCAAGCACTTGCAGCGGATGAAGGCAGGTCACCAGTGGGATGCCGAATTAACTCGGCGCAGGCGGTAGTCTCGTGCAATTTCCGTTTCGACCGCACCGCTGCGCGCGCAGCAAAGTCCATGAGGGAACCATGAAGACCCGGATCACCGAACTGTTTGGCATCGAACACCCCATCGTCCAGGGCGGGATGCATTTCGTCGGCCTCGCCGAACTGGCCAGCGCTGTCTCCAGCGCTGGAGGTCTGGGAATGATCACCGCGCTGACCCTGCCAGGACCGGAAGGGCTGGCCGCCGAGATACGTCGCTGCAAGGCGATGACTGACCGCCCGTTCGGGGTCAATATCACCTTCCTGCCTTCAACCCGACCGCCCGACTACGCGGGCATTGTTCGGGTCGTGATCGAACAGGGCATCCCGGTCGTCGAAACAGCGGGGAACAACCCCCAGCAATGGATCGGTGCGCTGCGCGAGGCCGGGATCAAGGTGATCCACAAGTGCACGTCGGTCCGCCACGCGCTGAAGGCGCAGGCGATCGGCTGCGACGCGGTCAGCGTCGACGGGTTCGAATGTGGGGGCCATCCAGGTGAGGATGACTCGCCCAATTTCATCTTGTTGCCGCGCGCAGCGGACGAATTGACGATCCCGTTCATTGCATCGGGCGGCATGGCTGACGGGCGCTCGTTGGTCGCCGCCCTGGCGCTGGGCGCGGAAGGCATGAACATGGGCACCCGCTTCCTGTGCACCCGTGAGGCTCCGGTACACCAGAAGGTCAAGGACGCGATCATCGCCGCCAGCGAGCTTGATACCCGCCTAGTCATGCGCCCGCTGCGCAATACGGAACGGGTGCTGAACAACGCCGGGGTCGAGCGGCTGCTCGACAAGGAGCGGAGCCTAGGGTCCGCGATTAAGTTCGAGGATATTATCGACGAAGTGGCCGGGATATACCCCAAGGTGATGAGGGACGGCGAGGTCGAGGCAGGGGCCTGGAGCTGCGGCATGGTAGCCGGGCTGATCGAGGACGCACCCACCGTCGCCGAACTGATCGGCCGGATCATGGCCCAGGCCGACCGGATCATTGCCGAACGACTGGCTTCGCTCGCCCGCGGTAGGACCTGAGCGGGAACGCGATGATGGACCGGTTCCCTACGGAAGATCGCCTTGCCTGCCTCTCGCGGCTGATCGGCAACACCCCGTTGCTGGCAATCCACCTGCGCTGGAAGGGCGAGCGACGGGTCGTCTATGCCAAGGCCGAACAC
>JAGWUU010000131.1 GCA_028868335.1 Sphingomonadales bacterium
CGTCCTTGGCGATTTCCACGCCGAACGGAGTATAGCCCCGCGCACCGGCGATGGCCGGATCATGGTACGAGCGCTTCTCGGGCTCGGACAAGGCGAAGAATTCTTCAGACAGCGCCCACGCACGGTCGATCAGGCCGCGATCGATCGGAAAATCGCGGACCATCGCAAAGCCGAAGGTTCGGAAACTGTCGCCGATAGCCTGGGAGAAACTGGCCTTGTCGTCGGCCAGCGATAGGACGGGGAGAGTGGCAAGGGGCATGAGTGGACGTATCCCGGGAAATGTGTCTATGGGCGGCGAATAGACGATCTTGCGGGTGCAGGCATGAGCAAAATCAAATCCCATTGGTTGATGAAGTCCGAGCCCGACGTTTACGGCTGGGACGATCTTGTCGCGGAAGGCGAAGGGACCTGGGATGGGGTCCGCAACTATACGGCGCGAAATAACTTGCGTGCCATGCAACCGGGCGACCCTGTGTTCTTCTATCACTCCAACATCGGGGTGGAAATTGTCGGGATCGCGGAGATTACCGCTTCGAACATCCCTGATCCGACGGATGATACCGGGCGATGGTCCGCCGTGAAGCTGAGGGCAGTGCGCAAGCTCGGACGCCCGGTGACGCTCAAGGAGATCAAGGCCGATCCGGCGCTGGCGGACATGGACCTGCTGACCAAGTTCCGCCTTTCCGTCTCGGCGGTAAAACCGGCGGAGTGGGAACACATCCTCAAACTTGCCGATCGTTGACTGGCGCGAGGTGAGCCCGCCGGAGTGTGGCGCGATTTCAGCCCCTGGCTTTCGCGCGCAGCCCGGACACGGTTGCTCCACCGGCGCTGAGTTGTTCGATGTCGATCACCAGATGCAACAGGCGCAGGCCCTTGCGCCCTTGGGCATCGGCTAGTGCGGTATTGAACTGGTCGGTCGTTTCGACCCGTGTGGCCCAGCCGCCATACGCCTTTGCAAGCGCGACGAAGTCCGGGTTGTGCAGGGTGGTGCCCACGACCCTTCCAGGAAACTCGCGTTCCTGGTGCATGCGGATCGTGCCGTAGAACCCATTGTCGACCAGGATCACCAGCATGTCGCAGCCGTATTGCACCGCGGTCGCCAGTTCCTGCCCGTTCATCAGGAAGTCACCGTCGCCAGCGAGGGCGACGACCGTGCGTTCCGGGTGGCGCAGGGCGGCCGCGACGGCGGCGGGAACTCCGTAGCCCATGGCTCCAGCGGTCGGCGCAAGCTGGGTAGGAAAGCCGTTGTAGCGCCAGTAGCGGTGCCACCAACCGGAAAAGTTTCCGGCGCCGTTGCAGATGATCGCATCGTCGGGAATTGCATCGCGCATCGCGGTGACGCACGCGGCCATGTCAAGCGCATAGGGCGCCGGTTTGGCGGTCGACCAGTCCAGCCATTGCAGGTGCGCTTCCTCCCCTGCGTCGAAGGGGACTACATCATCGTCCCACAGCGCGGCCATCTCGGCGAACTCGGCCATGTCCGCGCAGATCGCCAGATCCGGGCGATAGACCCGGCCCAGTTCCTCCGGGTCGGGATGGACATGGACCAGGATTTGGCCGGGATGCTCGGGCGTGACGAGGGTATAGCCATCGGTGGTTGCCTCGCCCATCCGTGCGCCGATCGCCAGGATCAGGTCGGCGTTCCTGATGCGCTCGACCAGTCTCGGGTTGGGGCCATAGCCTAGATTTCCGGCCCAGGCCCTGCTCGCGTTGGAAATCGCATCCTGACGGCGGAAGGCGCCGGCGATGGGCAGGCCGATCCGTTCGGCAAAGGTGGTGAAGTACTCACGGGCCTTTGCGTGCCATCCGGCGCCGCCGACGATTGCCACCGGCGATGCGGCGTCACCGATCAGTTGCATCAGCGTGGCCATGGCGTCCGGGCACATCGCCTGCGCCGGGCGATGGACGGCCGGGCGGGGGGCGACGCCGATGACCGTTTCCAGAAGCATGTCTTCGGGCAGGGCGACTACCACCGGGCCAGGACGTCCCGAAATCGCGGTCGACCAGGCGCGGGCAACGTACTCGGGGATGCGTGCGGGATCGTCGATACGCAGCACCAGTTTGGCCAGCGGCCCGAACATCTGCCCGAAGTCGACCTCCTGGAATCCCTCACGATCCTTCATGCCCCTGTCGACGTCGCCGATGAACAGCAGCATCGGCTGCGAATCCTGGATCGCGACGTGAACCCCGATGGAGGCGTTGGTGGCTCCCGGGCCACGGGTTACGAAGCATACGCCCGGCTTGCCAGTCATGGTCCCGTCGGCACAGGCCATGAAGGCCGCCCCACCTTCCTGGCGGCAGATTACCGTCTGCACTTCGGGCGAGTCGTGGAGTGCGTCGAGCACGGCGAGGAAACTTTCGCCGGGCACCGTAAAGATGCGGTCGCAGCCCTGGGCGATGAGGCAATCGACGAGCAGGCGCCCGCCAGTGATGGTCTTGCTGTCAGTCATTGCAGGCACTTAGCGGCAGAGCGGCGGCGCATCAATCGCTGTACGCTTCGACGAGGGCCGCATGGTTACTGTCCCGTATTGGGAAGATACTAATTAACCACGATTTTTCGGGTTACTCGATAGTAAAGAAAGTCTTAACGTCGAGCCCATGAGAAGAGCTCTTGTCCTCGCCGATGAAGGCGCCCGGCATCCGTTCCTGGCCAGCCTGCCCCCGCATGTTCGCCGTGGCGCGGCGCCGCAGGCGATGAAGCGCCCCGGTGGCCTGCTGAATGACCTGCGGGATTTCGTCGCGGCCTATTGTGCGTGCTTCGTGGCGGTCAGCCTCTACCTGGCCTGATCTTCGGCCGCGCGTTCGGCCTTTACCAGCAAGTGAGCAAGCCACGCGGAAACGAGGCACATCGCTGCGCTGAGCAGCAACTGGTTGACGATCGCCATGCCCGCGGCGGACAGTCCGGTGGCGATCAGCGATCCGATCACCATGGCTCCTGAATTGACGATGTTGTTCGCGGCGATGGTTCGCGACGTCTGCGCCTTGTTCACGAACGTCGTGAGGAAAGCGTAGAGCGGAACGACGAACATGCCGCCGGCGATGGCGATTCCCAGCAAGCAAAGCATCAGCGCGGCAGCGTGAGGCTGGGCGATGAACTGGCCGACATCCATCAGGCCGCTTCCCGGATGCGGCACCCATTGCCGGCAAACCCAGAAGAAGCCGATCACGAACAACCCCATCGCGATCACCGAAGGCGGCGAGAACCGCGCCGAAACCTTGCCCCTGAGCAGCGCATTGACCGACATCGAACCTATCGCGACTCCGATCGAGAAGATCACGAGGAACAGGCTGGCTACTTCCTTGCTGGCAGTCAGCACGTTCTTGGTGAGCGGAGGGAACTGCACGAACAGGACGGTGCCGATGGTCCAGAAGAAGCTGATCGCCATGATGGCCAGAAACACCCGGCGGTCGTGGCTGGTGTTGCGAACGAGGTCGATCGAAGCGCGGACGAAGTGGAAATCGAGCGGGTCGGGTTCGTGGAACGGCGGGGCGGGGGGAACCTCGCGACTGACGACATAGCCGATGATCGCCGTGCCGATCACGCCTATCGCCGCCCATTCCACCGGGACCCACCCGGCCACGATCGTCCCGGCGAGGATCGCGATATAGGTTCCTGCTTCCACCAGTCCGGTGCCTGCCAGAACCTCATTGGGATGCAGGTGCTGGGGCAGGATCGCGTATTTGATCGGGCCGAAGAAGGTGGAGTGCACTCCCATTCCGAACAGCGCCAGCAGCATCAGCGGAATCGCCATGGTGTGGACGAGAATCCCCTTCCAGGCGAGCACCAGGCCAGCGGCTCCCACGGACATGATCACGATTTCCGCCGCCTTGACCACGCGAATGATGCGGGCCTTGTCGGTCATGTCGGCCAGTTGGCCAGAGATCGCGGACAGCAGAAAGAACGGCAGGATGAACACGCCCGATGCGATCGCGCTGAACTGCCCCTCGGCCTTTTCCGACTGATAGACGCTGTACACCACGTACAGCACCATCGCGTTCTTGAAGAGGTTGTCGTTGAAGGCGTTGAGCAACTGGGTCACGAACAGCGGCAGGAAGCGCCGGCTGTGGATCAGGTGCGTCTGGGTAGTCATGTTTTGCTTCTGGCAGCCCCGGTTTGGCGCGGACCCTAGCGGCACTTGCGTTGCGGACAAGAGGCAACACACTCTTTTGCACGGCGGCCAAGACGGTTATGTCATGCAGCGATGCTCTCGGTGCCCAACATCCTGACGTTGTCGCGGATTGTCGCACTGCCGCTGCTCGCCTTCCTGTTGTGGTGGCCGGACTGGGCGTGGGGCTACATGCTGGCCTTCGTGCTTTATTGCCTGATGGGGATAACCGACTACTTCGACGGCTATCTGGCCCGGTCGAGCGGGACGGTCAGCAAGCTTGGCATCTTCCTCGATCCGATCGCCGACAAGATCATGGTGGCGACCGTGATCCTGATCCTGGCTGCGCAGGGTGTGTTGCGCGGGCCCTACGTGGGGGACATGCACGTCATTGCCGGACTCATAATCCTGATCCGCGAGATCGCCGTCTCGGGCCTGCGCGAATTCCTGGGCGGGTTGCAGGTATCGGTGCCGGTCAGCCGCCTCGCCAAATGGAAGACCACTTTCCAGATGATCGCGCTTGGTTCGCTGATCCTCGGCAACGCCATGCCGTGGTGGAGCGTGGCATTGGGCGGGCTGGCGATGAACGTGCCGCACACGGTAGGTTTGATCACCCTATGGGGCGCGGCGGCGCTGACGGTGATTACCGGATGGGACTATTTGCGGGTCGGCCTCAAGCACATGGATTGAGGTGCCTGCGCCCCCGGTGACGAAGGTGACAGGGTGTCCGGGTGAAAATCGTTTATTATACGTACCTTATGCCAAACAAAGTGACAGATTGGCGGTTTTCAGTGTCACGCACACCAGAACCGACTCGGCTGTCAAAGAGCGAGCGCGATGATGGCGGGCGCGGGCGGGGTAGGAAACCACGGAAACGGCCAGTTGCGCGCCGCTTGCGCTGCGGATCGGCGGGTGTCGATCAGGCGCGGCGCAGGCTGACGAAATAACCGACGAAATCGGCAGGCGGGCTGGTGTCACCTTCAAGCACCGCTGCGTCGAGCGCGGCGAACCCCTCCGACGGCTGGCTGGCAATGGCGATCACGGTGGCCCCCGGTGAATGCGGCGGGCAGTGGGTCGTCATCTCCGCCTGCCTCGCGCCGCGCCGGACCATGACGTTGAGATCGCGCACCGCGCCGCCAAGCGGGTGTCCTTCGATGGCCGTATCGCCCGGAAACGCGTGGCTTTGGCCGGGTTCCAGAATGACGCTGCTGCCTTGATCAACGTAGCGGAGTTCCAGCCTTCCCTCGAGGACGGTCAGAATGCGGTCCACCTGCGCGAAGTTGGAGAATGCGCCTGCCACATCGACTTCGGCCGTGCTTATCCGCCAGGCAAAATCGTGCAGGGCTGAACCGGGCGGGAAGGAGGCAATCTCCCAGGTCTTGCCGCCGCCGTTCTTCCACGGCGTGGCCACGCGCGCCGATGCGGGCAGCATGCGCAGCGATGGGGTGGGATTGTGATGGTGCGCCATGTTTGCTGTCCTTGCTACCCTGCCCGCAATTCTTCCGCCAGCAACCTGAATTCCTCCGCGCGCGGGGAATTCTTGCGCCAGACAAGGGCGATCTCGCGGTTGGCGGCGTCGCTCTTGAGCGGACGGGCGACCACGTCGGTCCCGGTGAGGATCCCGGCGTCGAGCGCCATTTCGGGGAGCATGGTCAGCCCCAGGCCATTATCGACCATCTGCACCAGGGTATGGAGGCTGGTGCCGATCATCGTTGCCGAGGCGCGCAACTCGGGGCGGTTGCATGCGGCAAGGGCGTGTTCCTTGAGGCAGTGGCCATCCTCGAGCAGCAGCAGGCGATGCTCGTCGATCAGATCCGGGGCAACTTCATCGGGCGGATCGCGCGGATCATCCTTGGGAAAGGCGACCCATAGCGCATCAAGCTCGATCGTCTCCTTCTCCACCTCGCCGGTCGGAAAGGGCAGGGCGAGCAGCACGCAGTCGCTGCGCCCGTGATGCAGGCTTTCGATCGCCGCCGCGCTGGTTTCCTCGCGCAGGTAGAGCTTGAGCGAGGGGCGCTCGCGGCGCAGGCGCGGCAACATCCGGGGGAGCAGGAACGGGGCGATGGTCGGGATCACGCTCATCCGCACTTCGCCGGAAAGCGGCTGCCCGGCGCTTTGCACCATGTCGGACAGCTCCTCCGCCTCGCGCAGCAGCCGGTGCGCCTTGGCGACCACCTGGTTGCCAAGCGGCGTGAACCGCACCGCGCGCTTGGTCCGCTCGACCAGCGTAACTCCCAGCAGCGTCTCCAGATCGCGCAGGCCCGCAGAAAGCGTCGATTGCGAAACGAAGCAGGCATCGGCGGCGCGACCGAAGTGCCCGTGTTCGTGCAGCGCGACGAGGTACTGAAGCTGCTTGAGGGTGGGAAGGTAGGTGGTCATTGCCCGGCGCTATCGCACGAGCGAGGGCATCGCGCCAAGCGCCGCTTCTGCGCCTGGACCTGAAACTACTCCGTCGGCTCGGGCTTCGGTGCTTCCTCCACCCGCGTCATCTTGAGCTTGCCGCCCACAACCGCGAAGGCCAGCTTGCCTTCGACCAGATCGAGCGCGTCGTGGCCAAAAACGTCGTAGCGCCAGGATTCCAGCATCGGCAGGCTGCGCACTCCGGCGGCGAGGAGTTCGAGGTCCTCGCTGCGCGCCAGAAGCCGCGCCGCAACGTCGATTTCGCGGCTGCGAATCTTGAGCAGCAGCTTGAGCAGGTCCGCCACCAGCGCACCTTCCTTGCCCAGCGGCGCACCGCGCGGCGTGCGCGGGGGCATTTCGGCTTCGCTCAGCGGCTTTGCCGAGTCGAGCGTGGCCATCAGCCGCTTGCCGATCTCGTTGTCCTTCCAGCCGGGGGACAGGCCGCGCACCTTGGCGAGGTCTTCCTGCTTCTTCGGCGGATGGCTGGCGATGTCGGCCATGGTTTCGTCGCGGGCGATGCGGCCTCGCGGCAGGTTCTTGTCCTGCGCCTCCATCTCGCGCCATTGGGCGAGCGCCTTGAGGCGGCCGAGCATGGCCGGGTTGCGACCCGCCGCCTTGATCCGCTGCCACGACTGGCCGGGATCGTTGCGGTAGTTATCGGGATCGGCAAGCTTTTCCATCTCGATGTCGAGCCAGGCGCCGCGCCCGGTCTTGATCAGCCGCTGGAGGATCCGGGGAAAGATCTTGGCGAGGTAGGTCACGTCGCCGATGGCATAGTCGATCTGCCGTTCGGTCAACGGGCGGCGCGACCAGTCAGTGAAGCGCGCACCCTTGTCGATCTGGGTGCCGAGCCATGATTCGACCAGATTGGAATAGCCGATCTGCTCGCTCTGGCTGATCGCCATCATCGCGATCTGGGTATCGAAGATCGGGTGCGGGGTCTTGCCGGTCAGATTATAGACGATTTCGACGTCTTGCCCGCCCGCATGGAACACCTTGAGCACATCCTCGTTGTCGACCAGCAGGTCGAGCAGCGGCGACAGGTCGATGTTCTTGGCCAGCGGGTCGATCGCCGCCGCTTCCTCGGTATCGGCGATCTGGATCAGACACAGTTCGGGCCAGTAGGTGTTCTCGCGCATGAATTCGGTGTCGACGCACACGAAGTCAGCCTTGGAAAGGCGCGAGCAGAGGTCCGCCAGGTCGTTGCTGGTGGTGATGAGTGGATGAATCTTCATGAGCAGGCAAATGGTCCTTGCGCCCTGGTGGGCGAGCGATGTTTCGACCATAGGCTCATGTTCTGGCCGCCCGTGACGACCGGGACATGAGCCGACGGCTTTGCCGCCCATAGCGGTGTCGCCAGCGTGGTAACAAGCGCCTTGATCGGGTTTTCTTAAGGAAACTCTGACATGGCGTAACCATGCGAGAGCCCGGCATTGATACGCATTCCGGCAACGTGCGGGCCATGCCGACCGCGC
Source organism: Sphingomonadales bacterium (assembly GCA_028868335.1). Lineage (GTDB taxonomy): Bacteria > Pseudomonadota > Alphaproteobacteria > Sphingomonadales > Sphingomonadaceae > Novosphingobium. The sequence goes on from JAGWUU010000131.1 coordinate 7,982, forward strand.
AGATTGCCGCGTTTTCGCGACTTTACCCAAATAGCTCAGGCAAATTGAGGCACTTACTGGTCGGGCACCCGCTGCTCACGCTCGATGCGCTGGCCGATGCCGCGGGGCGAATGCGGGCGGAACATGTCGAGGTGCGCCGGGCCGCCAATCGCAACGGCGAACGATTCGCCTTTGCCGATGGTGACGATCTGAGCCCGGCGCACACGATTCGCGCCATCGCCGATGCCGGTCGCTGGGTGATGCTGCGCTTTGCCGAGCAGCTTCCCGAATACGATGCCCTGATGCGCGAGGTGATCGGGGAGATCGAGCCGGTCATCCGCGCGACGACTGGCGAGCCGCTGCGGCTGCAAACCTTCATATTCGTGTCATCGCCGCGCACGCTGACCCCGTTCCACTTCGATCCGGAATACAACATCCTGTTCCAGATCGCGGGGCGCAAACGGTTTGCGGTCTATAATCCGGTCGAGCCCTGGCTTCCCGACCGCAGGAGTGAACACTTCCACCGCGATGGCGACAACCTGCTGCCGTGGAGTGAGCAATACATGGAGCAGGGCCGCATCAACGCGCTTGATCCCGGCGAAGCGATCTACGTTCCGTACAAGTCGCCGCATTGGGTGGAAGTTGACGATGATGCGTCCGTCTCGCTCTCGATCACCTGGTGCTC
>JAGWUU010000400.1 GCA_028868335.1 Sphingomonadales bacterium
CTCCCTCAAGCCGGGCTCGCGGGACTGCTCACCGGAGGCGTACATCCGGCGCATTCGCCGCCTCATCGAAGACGATGCGCCGCCAGCACGAGGATGCTGGTACCCGTGCGTTCGAGTTGCCGAGGCGCACCCGCTCGCGGTCCACGCGACGCAGTTGGATCTCACGATCGAACGCGAGCAGAGGTATGGCGAATGGTTCGCGCGAGTGGCGCTTTCCAACGAGCGGCGCAACCTGATCTTCGACTTCGCCGACAGGTTCCCCGACCTGCGCGGCTGGCAACTGGCGGCCGTCAGCGGTTTGCCCACGACCTGATCCCAATCCTCTGACCCCTGAGCATCCGCTCAGGGGTCTCCCGGGAACCCTACGTTGTGGACGCCCTGTTCCTGAGCCGAGCCACCTGAGCCCCTGCACTCAAGCCACCGCTGGAGGCCCGACTCGGACCTCGGCCACCGTGCCAATAACCGATGCAGACGCCGTCCACCCCGCGGCGGACGGCCAGCACGCGCAGATCTGCTTCAATCTTGATGCAGGCCTGCTTAGAATGAGCGAATGGCTGGGCTTCAGTTCACCGCAGTGCACGTTCGTGGCCTCCTCGGCTTAACCCGGACGGACTTCCAACGTTGGTTGAACGTGCTGCCGCCCTTTGATCAAGCTCCCACTCAAGTACGGACTGCACGACGTTTCGCGATCACAGACTTGGCGTTCTTCAGTCTGATCGCACTATTGCATCGTGGCCTGGGGTTGCCGGTGACCACGATCGCGCGGTTCTCCGCATCGCTGCACGACCAAGTGAACCGCCCCTCATCCCTCAGCTCGCCAGCCGCGCGACTCTTCTTGAACCGTATCAACGATGACGTCTGGGAGGTCGCCCTCGAACCTGCAGGAGGCGTATCGATCTCGATCGATCCTGAGCCCATTTGGAAGGATGTTTACGGGTTCATCGGCCTGCAGATGCCCGTGCAGCGCGAGCTCGCGCTGGGGCTTGTGTCCGTGAACCCGCTGTCTGTGAGGGACCACGTCCGTGGGCGCCGCGCAAGTTAGCACCGTAGAGCGTCTTGGCGTTCCTGCCGAAGCGTTCGTAGATTTCCAGGAGCGTCCTTCCGCACGTCACCTGCGGTACATGGACCTCTTGCCTGCGTCCCACAGGCCCACCACCGATGGGCTGACCTCGTTGGAAGGCGTGGTCGAAGTCTCGGGAAAGGCCGCCTTGTACGTGGTGCGAAGCAGTGTTCCGGGACCGCGTGGAGCGGACGCATCCATCGTCCAACTCATGCGATCGCTGGCCTGCCGTGCTGACGCAGGTCATTTAGCCGTCGTTCGACCCGGGACTATGACCATCTATCGCGTGGGCTTCTATGCCGACGGTCAGACCCCTACCGTGGATGCAGTGATCGACGGCGAGGATCCCCTAAGCGTACGAAAGCTCCTCAATGGCGGGCACGAGCTAACGCGGCAGGAGCAGGCCAACCGCCTCTGGCTCGACGACCTACTCTTCGATCTGCTAACCAAGGCGGCCGATGGTCTGCGCAATGCAGTGCCTGGATCGACTCTTTCAGATGGGGAAGTGCTTTCCCTCATCGGGCGCGCACTGTTCACCCGGTTCCTCGTAGATCGGGGCATCGTCAAGCCAAACGAAGTCGACAAGATCG
>JAGWUU010000132.1 GCA_028868335.1 Sphingomonadales bacterium
CCGGCGACGTGGAACTGGTAGGTCTTGTGGCACGGCGGCAAGGCCATCCGGTCAAGCTCGGCGACGTTCCATCCCTCGACAATATGGCGGCGGCTACCGGGATTGGTGCGCAGGCTTTGCACCACTTGCGCGACCTGGTTGATGCCCGTGTCGCGTTTATACAAGTTTTCGCCGACCGGCGCATAGACCGGCCAATCGACCCACTGCTTGCCATAGACCGGGCCAAGATCGCCCCATCGCGCCGCGAAAGCGGCATCGGCGACGATGCGTTTCGAAAAATCCTCGCGGCTGATCGCGCCGCCGCTCTCACGCCGGTAGCGATCGAGCGGCCAGTCGGTCCAGATTTCGACGCCCTGCGCGCAGAGCGAACGAATGTTGGTATCACCAGTCAGGAACCACAGGAACTCACGCGCGGCGGTTTTCCAATAGACCCGCTTGGTGGTGACGAGCGGCATGGCGCCGCCAGCTAGGTCGAAGCGAATCTGCGCGCCGAATACCGACCGCGTGCCAACGCCGGTGCGATCGATTCGCTCGTCACCCTCGTTCCAGATGCGGCGCATCAGGTTCAGGTACTGCCATTCCCAATGGGCATCGGGAGAGGAGTCGAGGGGAATCGCGACGCTGGCCATGAAAAGACCCTAGCGGCGAGATTGCCCGCTTGCCACCCGGGGAATCGCTCTCTATAGGCGCGCTCCTGCCTTGGGGGCCCCTGAAGCAATTCAGTCGGCACCCACGATCGGTCGGGGAATAGCTCAGCCTGGTAGAGCACTGTCTTCGGGAGGCAGGGGCCGGAGGTTCGAATCCTCTTTCCCCGACCATTTCATTCGTCGCGGCATTTGTCGGAGGGCCAGCGAAGCTAGTCCTCCGCCCCCGGCTACCTCATCCGTTCAGCGTCGGAATGATATAGCGCGCGATGGCGTCGGCGACGCCTGCGTCCTCATTGCTCGCGGCGACCAGATGCGCCGCCGCCTTCACCTCGGGCTTGGCCTGGCCCATCGCGATCGCCAGCCCGGCGCGGCGGAACATCGATATGTCGTTGGCCTGATCGCCGATCACCGCGACATTCTCCAGCGGAACGCCCAACAGCCGCGCGATCTGTGCGACACCTTCGCCCTTGTTGGCCTGGGGCGCGGTCGCGTCGAGATAGTAGTCCTGCGAGCGGACGACATTGGCCGTTACCCTCGCCAGTTCGATCGCCTCCTGCTCGATCCGGTCCATCGTCGGATCGTCGTCGCAAACCGCGACGAGCTTGTCGACCTTGCCCAGCCATGGCGTGAAATCGGCCACCGCCTGCGGTTGCAGGCCCGATGAGATCACCTCGCGCGGGGTGTGCGGATCGGCGGGATTGCTGGTCAGCCACAGCCCGGCGGCAAAGACCCAGCGCGTCACGTTCGGAAGCGTGTAAAGCCGGAGCAAGGCTTCGACGGTAATATGCGGGACGCGGTGCGTGGCCAGCTCGGTTCCATCGGCGCGAAAGATCGTGCCGCCGTTGAACGCGCCCATCGGCCCCATGACACCGAGCTTCTGCGCTATGCCAAGCAACCCCGCCGGGGGCCGCGCGGAAATAAGCGAAACGGCAACTCCGCGCGCCGAGAGATCGCGAATCGCGGCGACGTTCTCGTCGGGCAGCGACTTGTCGTGGCGCACCAGCGTTCCATCGACATCGCAGATCAGCAGGCGGATCGGTGTATCGGTCAAGGTCATCCTCCGCGGAGCAATTGAACACCCCAATCCTTTTCAAACAGATAAAGCAACAATCGCGCTGCCTCGCCCCGTGCACCGGTCAGCCCGCCATCGCGGTCGATCAGCAGGCGTGCATCGTCGTGGGCCAGCGGCAGCAGCTTCTGTATTTGTTCGAGGCTGGCGACGCGGAACGCCGTATCGCCTGACTGGCGGGTGCCAAGCAGTTCCCCCCCGCCGCGCAGTTCCAGATCCTCCTCGGCGATACGGAAACCGTCCTGCGTCTCGCGCATCAGCGCCAGCCTCCGCCGCGCCGTTTCGGACAGGGCGTCGGAACGCAGCAGCAGGCAGGTGCTCTTGCCCTCCCCCCGCCCGACCCTGCCGCGCAACTGGTGGAGCTGGGCAAGACCGAAGCGTTCGGCCTGTTCGATCACCATCAGCGTTGCGTTGGGTACGTCGACGCCAACCTCGATCACCGTGGTCGCGACCAGCAATTTGGCCTCGCCGCTGGCAAACCGTTCCATGGCCGCGTCCTTGGCCTCTGGACGAAGCTGTCCGTGGACCAGCACGACCGTATCCCCGAACCGCGCCTTCAGTTCGGCAAAGCGGGCTTCCGCCGCCGCCAGATCCTCGCTCTCCAGCTCGCGGACCATCGGGCAGACCCAATAGGCCTGCTGCCCCCCCGCGATATGCCGCCCGATCGCATCGACCACATCGAACAACCGCTCCACCGCTACCACGCGGGTATCGATCGGCTGGCGACCGGGCGGCATCTCGTCGAGTTTGGAAACTTCCATTTCGCCATACTGGGCCAGCGTCAGCGTGCGCGGGATCGGGGTGGCGGTCATGGCCAGGCAATGCGGAGTGCGCTTGCCTTTCTGCGCCAGCATCAGCCGTTGGCCAACGCCGAAACGGTGCTGCTCATCGATCACCACCAGCGCAAGGTTGCGGTACTGTACGGCGTCCTGAAAGATCGCGTGGGTGCCGACGACAATGCCGATCGAGCCATCATGCAGACCCATCAGCGTCGCTTCGCGTGCCTTGCCCTTGTCGCGCCCGGTCAACAGGGCGATCTCAACTCCGGTTCCGGCCGCCATGCGGCTGATCGTCTCGAAGTGCTGGCGGGCGAGAATTTCGGTCGGGGCAAGCAGCGCGGCCTGTGCCCCCGCCTCGACTGCGATCAGCATGGCCTCCAGCGCCACCACGGTCTTGCCCGATCCGACATCCCCTTGCAGCAAGCGCAGCATCGGCGTCGCCTGGGCCAGATCGCCCTCGATTTCACCGATCGAGCGCGTTTGCGCGCCGGTCAGGGCGAAGGGCAGATTGACCCGCGCGCGCAGGTTGCCGTCGCCCGAAAGCGGTGTGCCGCTTCGCGCCCGGTTGGCGCTCTTCACCAGCATCAGGGCCAGACTGTTGGCGAGTAGTTCATCATAGGCAAGCCGGTCACGCGCCGAGGCATGCTCGCCCTTGTGCGCCAGTTCCAGCGCGCCGCGCCAGGCGGGCCATTGCATTCGATCAAACAGGCCCGGTTCGATCCACTCGGGCAACTCCGGCACCCCGGTCAGCGCCTGCTGGACCAGCGCGACAACCCGGCCTTGGGTCAATCCTTCCGACAGCGAATAGACCGGCTCGCACAACTGGCCGAGCGCCGCCGCGCCTTCTTCCGAAACGTGGTCGGGATGGACGATCTGCAACATCTGTCCAAACTGGTCGAGCCTCCCGGCGATCCAGCGCTTCTCTCCAAGGGGGAGTTGCTTCTTCGCCCAGGCGGTGTTGCGGCCGAAATAGGTGATCGCGCAAATGTTGCCCGGCGCGTCGGCGGCGAGCACCCGGAACGGCCCGCGCCCGGCGCTGGCGCGGTATTCCACCGGGGTCAGCGCGACGACGATATTTTCGCCCACGCTCGCCGCATCCAGGTCGGTCACGGCGCGGCGCTCCACGAAACGGTCAGGCAGGTGGTAGGCGAAATCGCGCACGCGGGTCAGGCCGAGCCTCTCCAGCGGCCGCGCAAGCTGCGGCCCCACGCCCTTGAGGCTGTCGGCGGAGACGAACAGGGGGTTGAGCCGATCGGGACGCATCGCCGCTGCTATAGACAGGCTTTGCCCTTGCCTCAAAGTCCTGACCAGCCTAGCGCCCGCGCATGGACCACGCCAACCGCCTCCGCCGCCTGAAATTCCGCGCGTGGCACCGCGGCACGCGTGAGGCTGACTATATGATCGGCGGCTTTTTCGACCGCTATGGCGCAGGCTGGGGCGAGGCGGAGATCACCTGGTTCGAAACGCTGCTTGAAGAAGAAGACGCTGACATCATGGGTTGGGCGCTTGGCACGCTGGCGGTGCCGCCGGAATATGCAGGCCCGCTGATGGATGCCTTCCGCAAGCTCGACTACGTCGAAATCCCACGCTGACAGCCTCCGCGCAAGCGGCTAAGGCGGCACGACTCTCCCCACCTCGCAGGCCTTTTTTCGGCACGCGAGGCAATTGCCGTTGCGTGTAATATGCCCGACTTTTCCCGATTGCTTTCCGCAAGAACCCCGCAAACGCTGGCTGCGCTGGCACGCGGGGCGCAGCCGTTGGTGCTGGCCGACCTTGCCCGCGCCGCGAAAGGCCGCGCCGTATTCATCGCCCCGGACGAGGCGGCAATGCAGGCGATCGCGGATAGCGCCGCGTTCTTCGCACCCGAGCTGGAGGTGCTGACTTTCCCGGCCTGGGACTGCCTGCCATACGACCGCGCCAGCCCCGCGCTGTCGATCAGCGCCCGGCGATTGGCAACGCTGCACCGCTTGCAGGGCGAAGCCGACGCACCGCAACTGCTCGTCACCACGATCAACGCTGCGCTGCAACGCGCACTGAGCCCATTCCGCATTCGCGAGAACGTCAGGCTGCTCAAGCCGGGAATGGAGATCGGCCGAGAGAGCCTGACCAGCCTGCTCCAGCGCCAGGGTTACAGCCGAACCGACACCGTTGCCGATGCGGGCGAATATGCCGTGCGCGGCTCGATCTTCGACATTTTTCCCTCCGGCCTCGAATCCGGACTGCGGCTCGATTTCTTCGGGGACGAGCTGGAAACGCTGCGGCTGTTCGACCCAAATACCCAGCGTTCGACTGGCCCGATCGAACAGCACCTGCTGCTTCCCGCCAGCGAGGCGCTGCTTGACGAGGATACGGTCAAGCGCTTCCGCACACGCTACCGCGAACTGTTCGGCGCGAACGCCACCTCCGATCCGCTCTACCAGGCGGTCAGCGACGGGCGGCGATTGGCGGGGATGGAGCACTGGTTGCCGTTGTTCGAGGAACAGTTGGTCACGCTGTTCGACCACCTGACCGGCGATGACCTGGTGCTGATCGACAACGCGGCGCTGGGCGCCGCCGACGACCGACTGGGCGACATAGCCGACTATTTCGCCGCCAGATCGGACACTTCGGGCAAGGCTCCGGGAAGCTACCGCCCCCTTGAGCCCGCCGCGCTCTATCTGTCGCGCGGCGAACTGGACGCCGAATTGACGGGTCGCCCCATCCACCGCACCGACATCTTTGCCCAGCCAGAAAGCCCGACAGTGATCGACTGCGGCTTTTCCGGCAGCCGCGACTTTGCCCCCGAGCGTGCGCGCGGCGACAATGTGTACGAGGCTGCCGCTACCCACCTCACCGGGCAGTCAAAACGCGGGCGCAAGGCACTGATCGCGGCCTATTCACAAGGCAGCCGCGCCCGCATCACCGCAATTCTTGGTGAGGCCGCGCGGCCCGAGCCGGTGCTGGCGGAAAGCTGGCAGGAAGCCCTGGGCCTTGCCGCCAAGGGCGCGCCGGTGGCCCTCGTTCTTCCGCTCGAAAGCGGGTTCGCCAATGACGAGCTGGAACTCGTCACCGAGCAGGACATCCTCGGCGATCGCCTCGTGCGCCGCAAGAAGCGCCGCAAGGGCGCCGATGCCTTTCTTGCCGAACTGGCAGCGCTGACGCCGGGCGATCTGGTGGTCCACATGGACCACGGCATCGGACGCTATGGCGGGCTCCAGTCCATCCCGGTGGGTGACAGCCCGCACGATTGCGTGATGCTGGAATACGCCGGGGGCGACAAGCTCTACGTGCCGGTCGAGAATATCGACGTGCTCAGCCGCTATGGCTCCGATGCCGAGTTTGTCGCGCTGGATCGGCTTGGCGGCGAAGGGTGGCAGAAACGCAAGAGCCGCCTGAAGGAACGCATCCGCGCGATCGCGCATGAATTGTTGAAGACCGCGGCCCTGCGGGCCTTGCGCCAGGCGCCTGTTCTGGTGCCGGACACGATTGCCTTCGACCAGTTCGTCGAGAAGTTCTCGTGGCAGGAAACCGACGATCAGGAAGCCGCGATCGAAGACGTGCTCAAGGATCTGGGTGAAGGGCGGCCGATGGACCGGCTGGTGTGCGGCGACGTCGGGTTCGGCAAGACCGAGGTGGCCCTGCGCGCCGCCTTCGTCGCCGCCATGGCCGGGCAACAGGTCGCGGTCGTTGCCCCGACCACCCTGCTTGCCCGCCAGCACTATACCAATTTTCGCGAGCGCTTTTCCGGTTTCCCGCTTGAGGTCGGCCGCCTTTCCCGGCTTGTCGGAGAAAAGGAAGCGCGCGAAACCCGGTCCGGTCTTGAGGACGGGCGCGTCGACGTGGTGATCGGCACCCATGCGATCCTTGCCAAGAGCGTCAAGTTCAAGCGCCTCGGCATGGTGATCGTCGATGAGGAGCAGCGCTTTGGCGTCAATCACAAGGAGGCGCTCAAGCAGCTTCGGAACAATGTCCACATCCTGACTCTGACCGCCACGCCGATCCCGCGAACCTTGCAGATGGCGATGAGCGGGCTGCGCGAGCTGTCCACCATTCAGACCCCGCCGGTCGATCGTCTGGCTGTTCGCACCTACGTCATGGAATGGGACGACATGGTGATGCGGGAGGCCCTGCTGCGCGAACACCATCGCGGCGGGCAAAGTTTCATCGTCGTGCCCCGCATCGCCGACATGGAGGGCGTCGAAAAATGGCTGCGCGAGAGCGTGCCGGAAGTGCGCTTCGTCACCGCGCACGGCCAGATGGCCGCAAGCGAGGTCGAGGAACGGATGAGCGCGTTCTACGAAAAGAAGTACGAGGTCCTGCTTTCGACCACGATCGTCGAAAGCGGACTGGACATTCCATCGGCCAACACGATCATCATCCACCGCGCGGACCGCTTCGGCCTCGCCCAGCTCTATCAGCTTCGTGGCCGGGTCGGCCGGTCAAAGTTGCGCGCCTATGCCTATCTGACGACCCCGACTGACACCGTTCTCTCGGAAGTGGCGGAAAAGCGGCTCAAGGTGTTGGGCGATCTGGATAGCCTGGGCGCGGGATTCCAGCTCGCCAGCCACGATCTCGACATTCGCGGCGCGGGCAACCTGCTGGGCGACGAGCAATCGGGACACATCCGCGAAGTCGGCTTCGAACTCTACCAGTCGATGCTGGAGGACGCGATCCTTGCCGCCAAGGCTGGCGAGCTTGGCGTGGTGAAGGAGCGTCATGCGCTCTCCCCCCAGATTACCGTCGATGCGCCGATCATGATCCCCGAGGACTACGTGCCGGACCTGGCCGTGCGAATGGCGCTCTACCGCCGGTTGAACGACGCCGAGGACATGGCCGAGATCGAGGCCCTGTCCGCCGAAATGATCGACCGCTTCGGCCCCCTGCCGCCGGCCACGGCCAACCTCGTCAAGCTCATCCAGATCAAGCGGCAGGCGATCGAGGCGAACATCGCCAAGATCGACGTCGGGGCGAAGGGCACGCTGGTTTCGTTCCACAACGACAGCTTCCCCGATCCCGCCGGACTGTTCGCCTATGCCGAGCGTCTGCAAGGCACGATCAAGCTGCGCCCCGACAGCAAGATTGTCGTCACGCGCGCATGGGGCGATCCGGCGGCGCGGCTCAATGGCCTGTTCCAGTTGACCAAGGGTATCAGCGCAATCGCTCGCAAGGCCGCACGGGCGGCCTGATCCCTCGCGCGATCAGCCGGTCGTTGCGAGGCGGAGAAATTCGTCGGCGCTCATCGGCTGGGCGCGCAGGAAACCCTGATAGGCAGTGCAGCCCTCGGCCACGGTCAGGACGCGTTGTGCCTCGCACTCGATTCCTTCGGCGATGACCTTCAGGTCAAGCGCACGCGCCATGGCGATGATCGCCCGCAACACGGCCAGATCCCGCGGATCGCTCGCCACGCCTTCGATCATCGAACGATCCAGCTTGAGCGTGTGCAGAGGCAACAGCTTGAGGTAGCGGAAGTTGCAAAACCCCGCACCGAAATCGTCGAGCGCGATCCGCACGCCTTTGGCGGCAAGCGCTCCGAGCACATCCGCAGCGTTGATGACATCAGATAACAGCACCTGCTCGGTCACTTCCAGGGTCAGGCGCCAGAGCGCAAAACCCCGGTCGGCGGCGAGTTCGATGAAATCGCTGGCGAAGCGTTCCGAGGCAAGATCGCTCGGCGTGACATTGAGCGACAGCCGCAGGTCCATCGGCCAGATCCGGGCGCCGTCCAGCGCCAGCCGCGCAATATGCCGCGACAACTGAGCGACGTGGTCGGCTCGTTCCGCGATCGCGAACAAGGCCCCCGCCCCGATCCGGCCAAGTTCCGGGTGGTTCCAGCGAGCCAGGGCCTCCGCGCCGATCAGGCGATCGTCGGCGCAGGCGAACTGGGGTTGATAGACCACCTCGATCTCGCCGCTGTCCAGCGCACGGAACAGGTCGCCCTCAAGTTGGGCGGCGCGGCGTCCCGCGCGTGTCGCCTCGCCATCTACCCACAGCAGACGGCGCCCCGGTTGGCCCATCACCCGCGATAGTGTCTCGCTCAAGCGGTCGAGCAGCGAATCCGCGCTTTCCTCAGCCAGACCGCGCAGCAGCGCCCCTCGCAGCGAGAGACGCAGAGTGGAACCCTGGCCGACGAT
>JAGWUU010000401.1 GCA_028868335.1 Sphingomonadales bacterium
AGGCCGATCACCGGCGCGCCGACCTTCATCGCGGTGTCCATCACCTTGCAGATCTTCATCGCGTGGCGTTCCGAAACCGCGCCGCCAAACACGGTGAAGTCCTGCGAAAAAACATAGACCAGGCGGCCGTTGATCGTGCCGCTGCCGGTGACCACGCCGTCGCCGGGGATCACGGTATCGGGCATGCCGAAGTCGACGCAGTTGTGTTCGACGTACATGTCGGTCTCTTCGAAGCTGCCCTCGTCGAGCAGGATCAGCAGCCGCTCGCGCGCGGTCAGCTTGCCCTTGGCGTGCTGCGCGTCGATCCGCTTCTGCCCCCCGCCCAGACGGGCTGCGGCGCGGCGGCGTTCCATTTCGGCGATATTTGCGGACATTGTGGCCCCGTCGGAAATTGCGAAGGCTCGGGCATGGCGCGGGCGGACGGCAATGTCCAATGTGAATTTGCGAAGTTGCGAAGTCCAAGTTTGCAAACTACAGCAGCGTCATGTCCCAGCGCCGCCTCTTCGCCGGAAGCCAGCTTCGCGCGATCCGCACAGAACGGCGGCTCAAGCAGTCCGAACTCGCGGCGAGTCTGGCGATCAGCACCTCTTACCTCTCGCAATTGGAGAACGACGACCGCCCACTGACTCCCGCGCTGGTCGAACGCCTCAGCCGCGCCTTCCCGCTCGATTGGCGCAAGATCGGCGCGGGCGATGCCGAGACGCGGCTCGCCGCGCTGCGCGAGGCCAATGCCGATCCGCTGTTCCCCGATCCGCTCGACGCGGCGCAGCTTGCCCGCTTTGCCGAGCAGCAGCCGGGGCTGGCCGAGCGGTTCATCGCGCTGCACGAAGCCTATCGCCGCTCCGGCCAGCGGCTGGCGATGGTCGATGAAGCGCTGGCGAGCGAAAGCGCGGGCACCGCGCGCCTGCCGTGGGAGGAAGTGAGGGACTGGTTCCACCTTGAAAACAACTACGTCGACAGCCTTGACCGCGCGGCCGAGGCGCTCGCCGCCCAGCTTGGCGGAGTGCTGCCCGAAACCGGCGCGATCGAGGCCTATCTGCGTGATGCGCTGTCGATCTCGCTGATCTATTCGGGCCAGGCGGGACTGCGCAGCTATGACCCGGAAATGGGCCACCTGACGGTCGATCCCGGCCAGCCGGTCGAAAGCCGCCGCTTCCAGCTTGCCCACCAGCTCGCCGCGCTGGCCTTGAAGGACGAGATCGTCGCGGTGGTCGAGGGCGCGGGGCTGCGCAACGCCGCATCGCGCCAATTGCTGTTCGTCGGCCTGAGCAACTATGCTGCCGGAGCGTTGCTGATGCCCTATCGCCGATTCCGGGCCGAAGCGCGCAGCGTTCGCCATGACATCGACCGGCTGGCCCAGACCTTCGGCACCAGCTTCGAGCAGACCTGCCACCGCCTTTCCACCCTGCAGCGCGAGGATGCAAAGGGGGTTCCCTTCTTCTTCTGCCGGGTCGACATGGCGGGCAACATCACCAAGCGCCACTCGGCCACCCGTCTGCAATTCGCCCGGTTTGGCGGGGCCTGCCCGCTGTGGATCGTGCACGAGGCTGTGGCGATCCCCGACCGGATCCTGGTCCAGCTGGCCGAAACGCCCGATGGGGTGCGCTATGTCTCGATGGCCAAGGGGCTGGTCAAGCCCAGCGG
>JAGWUU010000402.1 GCA_028868335.1 Sphingomonadales bacterium
CTCGGCCTTCTTGAGCAGGCTCAGTTCGACGAAGGGGCCTTTCCAGACGGAACGTGCCATGGTGGCTTACCTCTTCTTCTTGGCGTGACGCGAACGGATAATCATCTTGTCCGTCTGCTTGTTGTTGCGGGTGCGGGCACCCTTGGTCGGCTTGCCCCATGGCGTGACCGGATGACGGCCGCCCGAGGTCCGGCCTTCACCACCACCATGCGGGTGGTCGACCGGGTTCTTGGCGACGCCGCGGGTCAGCGGGCGCTTGCCCAGCCAGCGGTTGCGACCGGCCTTGGCGAGGTTCTGGTTCGAGTTGTCGGGATTCGAGACCGCGCCAACCGTGCCCATGCAATCGCCGCGCAGGTAGCGCTGTTCGCCCGAATTGAGGCGAACGATGACCATGCCGCGGTCACGACCGACGACCTGAACATAGGTGCCCGCCGAACGCGCGATCTGACCGCCCTTGCCCGGCTTCATCTCCACGTTGTGGCAGATGGTGCCGACCGGCATGGTCGAGAGCAGCATGGCGTTGCCCGGCTTCACGTCGGTCTTTTCACCGGCGACGACCGTATCGCCCACGGCCAGACGCTGCGGCGCCAGGATATAAGCCTGCTCGCCATCGGCATACTTGACCAGCGCGATGAACGCGGTGCGGTTGGGATCGTATTCCAGGCGTTCGACAACAGCGGGGGCATCCCACTTGCGACGCTTGAAATCGATGAAGCGGTACTTCTGCTTGTGACCGCCAGCGATCCCGCGCGAAGTGACGTGGCCCTTGTTGTTGCGGCCGCCGGTCTTGCGCTTGCCTTCGGTCAGCGCCTTGACGGGCTTGCCCTTCCACAGCGCCGACTTGTCGACCAGGATCAGGCCGCGGCGGGCCGGGCTGGTCGGGTTGTAGTTCTTGAGTGCCATGGTGCGCCTCAGATCCCGCTGGTGACGTCGATCGACTGGCCCGCGGCCAGGGTCACGACGGCCTTCTTCACGTCCGAACGCTTGTAGGGCTTGCCCTTCCAGCGCTTGGTCTTGCCCTTCTGGGTCAGGGTGTTCACGCCGACGACCTTGACGTCGAACAGCGCTTCCACCGCGGCCTTGATCTCCGGCTTGGTCGCCTTGTCGGCAACCTTGAAGACCACGGCATTGTGCTCCGAGAGCAGGGTCGACTTCTCGGTGATGTGGGGCGCCACAATCACGTCGTAGTGACGCACGTCGATTGCGTCCTTAGCCATTGAAACGCGCCTCCAGCTTCTCGACAGCAGCGCGCGTCAGCACCAGCGTGTCATGCTTCAGGATGTCGTAGACATTGGCGCCGACGGCGGGGAGCACGTTGATGCCGATGAGGTTGCGGGCGGCCTTGGCGAAGTTGTCGTTCACCGCATCGCCGTCGATCACCAGCACCTTCTTGCCGAAGCCCGCCTTGGCGAGCTGGCCGGCCAGCGTCTTGGTCTTGCCGTCGGTGTCGAGACCGCTGAGGACCACGAGACCGTTCTGGGCCTTGGCCGAGAGCGCCATCTTGAGACCGAGCGCGCGGACCTTCTTGTTCAGCGAGATGTTGAACTCGCGGACGCGGGGACCGTGGGCCTTGCCGCCGCCGATGAACACGGGCGCCTTGCGGTCGCCGTGACGGG
>JAGWUU010000133.1 GCA_028868335.1 Sphingomonadales bacterium
CATCGGCAAAGCCGCGCGCAAGCTGGGCCCACTCATAATATACCCCCGTAGCGATCAGGGCGACGAACAGCGCCCAGACCGACCCGCCCAGGGCCACGGCCAACCCGGCAACCGCCACCATGACCAAGGCCGAGGCGGCGCGGACCGGAAGGTCCGATTTGCGGGGGATTTCACCGTCCGCCATAGCGGCGCTCCCGCGTCTCGAATTCCGTCAGCGCCTGCTCGAGATGACCGGGCGTGAAATCCGGCCACAGCACGTCGGTAAACCACATCTCGGCGTAGGCCGCCTGCCACAGGAGGAAATTCGACAGCCGCACCTCGCCCGAGGTGCGGATCAGCAAGTCGAGCGGCGGCAGGCCCGCGGTATCGAGTTCGGCTTCGATGGCGGCAGGGGTGATCGCGCCCTTCGCGGAAGCCTTGGCCGCAGCGCGGGCGATCTCGTCCTGCGAACCGTAATTGAGCGCGACAACCAGGGTAGTTCCGTCATTGCTTGCTGTGCGCGTCAGCGCGTCTTCAAGCAGATCGACAATATCGGCTGATAACTCTTTATAATTACCAATAATTCGCAGTCGCACGTTGTTGTCGATGAATTCTCGCAGATCGGCAAGGATGTAGCGCTTCAACAGCCCCATCAGCGCCGAGACTTCCTCCTCGGGGCGGCGCCAGTTTTCGGTACTGAAGGCGTAGAGCGTCAGCGCTTCCAGCCCCATCTGGCGCGCCGCGCGAACCAGGACGCGCACCGCCTCGACCCCGCGCTGGTGCCCAACCGCGCGCGGCAGGTGGCGCTTCTTCGCCCAGCGCCCGTTACCATCCATGATGATGGCGACGTGACGGGCCTTTGTGACCTGCTGGTTCATCCAAACCAATCCAGCACCCGTTCGTGTCGAACAAAGTCGAGACGCGCGGGCGGTGTGTCTCGACTTCGCTCGACACGAACGGAAGTCGAGATACGCATCATCGACCCAGAATTTCCTGTTCCTTCTGCGCGGCCACGGCGTCGGCTTCCTTGATCACCTCGTCGGTCAGCTTCTGGACCTCCGTTTCGCCGCGCTTGCGCTCGTCCTCGGAGATTTCCTTCTTGGTCTCGTCGGCCTTGAGGTTGTCCATGCCATCGCGGCGGACGTTGCGGATCGCGATCCGGGCCTTTTCAGCATAGGAGTGCGCCAGCTTGGCCAGTTCCTTGCGACGCTCCTCGGTAAGGTCGGGGATCGGCAGGCGGATGTTGTTGCCATCGTTGATCGGGTTGAGCCCCAACCCGGCCGAGCGGATAGCCTTTTCGACTGGGCCGATGTTCGACTTGTCCCACACCTGCACTGAAAGCAGTCGCGGCTCCGGTGCGGAAACCGTGGCGACCTGGTTCAGCGGCATGTGGCTGCCATAGACCTCGACCGTGACCGGATCGAGCAACGCCGTGTTGGCGCGGCCCGTGCGCAGTCCGCCCAGATCGTGGCGCAGCGATTCCACCGCGCCCTTCATGCGGCGTTCGAGATCCACCTTGTCGTACTTGGCCATTGCCCTAGCCCTTCTTCACTACGGTTTGCGTTCCCTCGCCGCGCAGCACCTTGGCAAGGTTGCCCTTTTCGCGGATCGAGAAGACGACGATGGGAATATTGTTGTCCCGGCATAGCGCCACGGCGGAGGCGTCCATCACCTTGAGATTATCCGCCAGCACCGTATCATAATCAACTGTATCATAACGCTTTGCCAGCGGGTTCGTCTTGGGGTCGCTATCATAGACACCATCGACAGACGTGCCCTTCAGCAGGGCATCGCAGCGCATTTCCGCCGCGCGCAGGGCGGCCCCGCTATCGGTGGTGAAATAGGGCGCGCCGACGCCGGCGGCGAAGATCACCACCCTGCCCTTTTCCAGATGCCGTTCGGCGCGGCGACGGATCACCGGTTCACAGACCTGATCCATCTGCAACGCGCTCTGCACCCTGGTCTGGACGCCAGCCTGTTCCAGCGCGTTCTGCATGGCGAGCGCGTTCATCACCGTGGCGAGCATGCCCATGTAATCTGCCTGGGCGCGGTCCATCCCCTTGGCCGCCCCGGCCATGCCGCGAAAGATGTTGCCCCCGCCAATCACCAGACAGATTTCAAGGCCGGTTTCCTTGGCCGCCTTCACCTCCTTGGCCAGCTCGGCAACGAATTCGGAATCGATCCCGAATTGCTGGTTGCCCATCAGCACTTCGCCTGAAAGCTTGAGGAGGATACGCTTGTAGGCGGGCCTGGACATGACGGATTGCAACGCTTTCGGAAAGGTTTGAGCGGCCTTATACGCTAGGCAGGATGATGCCAAGTGCGAGGCACGGAAAAGGGCGCGAACCTTTCGGTCCGCGCCCTGTTCTTTTCCGTCGGATGGCGAGGTTTAGTTCAGGCCTGCTGCCGCGGCGACTTCGGCGGCGAAGTCGCTCTCAGCCTTCTCGATGCCTTCGCCGAGCTGGAAGCGGACATAGTCCTTGAGCACGATCTTGGTGCCTGCGGCCTTGCCCGCCTGTTCCACGACCTGAGCCACCGGGGTCTTGTTGTCCATGACGAAGACCTGGCTGAGCAGGGCGTTGTCCTTGGCGAACTTGGCCACGGCGCCATCGACCATCTTGGCCTGGACGTCGGCAGGCTTGCCTGATTCAGCCGCCTTCTCGCCCGCGATCTTGCGTTCACGCGCGATCATGTCGGCATCGAGGCCTTCGGCATTGAGCGCCAGCGGGAAGGCAGCGGCGATGTGCATCGCGATCTGCTTGCCCAGCGGCTCGAGGACATCGGCGCCTGCGTCCGATTCGAGCGCGACCAGCACGCCGATCTTGCCGAGGTTCGGCGCAGCGGCATTGTGCATGTAGGGCACGACCACGCCGTTGCTGACCGAAACGGTCTTCATGCGGCGAACCTGCTGGTTCTCGCCGATGGTGGCGACGTTGTTGGTCAGCTTGTCGGACACGGTGCCGCCATCGGGATAGGCGGCAGTCTTGAGCGCTTCGACATCATCCGAAGTGGCGCCCAGCGCAACCTCGGTGGTCTTGCGAACGAAGTCCTGGAACTGCTCGTTCTTGGCAACGAAGTCGGTTTCCGAGTTGACCTCCACAGCAACGCCCTTGGTGCCCGAAACGGCAACGCCGACCAGCCCTTCGGCCGCCGTGCGGCTCGACTTCTTGGCGACGGCAGCGAGGCCCTTGGCGCGCAGCAGATCGACCGCCGCTTCCATGTCGCCGCCGGTTTCGTCCATTGCCTTCTTGCAATCCATCATGCCAGCGCCGGTGCGCTCGCGCAGGTTTTTCACGTCAGTGGCGGTATAGGCCATTGTCTTGATTCCTTGTCTAATTCGTCGTCCCCGCGAAAGCGGGGATCGCGGGCCGGATCGTTCCGGCCTCGCGGCGATGTGGCCAGCGGTCCCCGGTCAAGCCGGGGACAACGCAATCAGGCTTCGGTCGCGGTTTCTTCGACGGTGACGTCATCGCCAGCCGGTGCTTCGACCACGGCGACTTCCACCGGCGCCACTTCGAGCGCACCGACGTCAACGCCCGAATCGACCACGCCTTCGCGATGGCCCTTGGTCGCAGCAGCGGCAACGGCGTCGCAGTAGAGACGGACCGCACGGCTGGCGTCGTCGTTGGCCGGGATCGGGAAGGCGATGCCATCGGGCGAGACGTTCGAATCGAGGATCGCTACGACCGGGATGCCCAGCACGTTGGCTTCCTTGATCGCCAGCTCTTCCTTGTTGGCGTCGATCACGAACATCACGTCTGGGATGCCGCCCATGTCGCGGATGCCGCCGAGCGACAGCTCAAGCTTGTCGCGCTCACGGGTGAGCTGGAGCACTTCCTTCTTGGTCAGACCGGCGGTGTCGCCGCCCAGCTTTTCCTCAAGCGACTTCATCCGCTTGATCGACTGGCTGATGGTCTTCCAGTTGGTGAGCATGCCGCCCAGCCAGCGGTGGTTGACGAAGTGCTGGCCGCAGGCGCGCGCCGCATCGGCGATCGGCTGCTGGGCCTGGCGCTTGGTGCCGACGAACAGCACCTTGCCGCCCGCACGGACGGTGGCGTCAACGAAGTCGAGCGCGCGGGCCATCAGCGGCACGGTCTGCGACAGGTCAAGGATGTGGATACCGTTGCGGGCGCCGAAGATGTACGGCTTCATCCGCGGATTCCAGCGGTGGGTCTGGTGGCCGAAGTGAGCGCCGGCCTCGATCAATTGCTGCATGGAGACGGTAGGAGCCGCCATAATTCAATTCCTTCCGGTTAGTGCCTCTGGGATGCTGGAACCGTGCGGAAAAGGCCCGCTGCGGCACCGGTGTTGGGTGCATCCCATGTGGATTTGCCGACAATCTCGATCCAGACGAAAACCGCCGGATCGCTTGCAGGCCGCGCGCCCTTAGCCGTGTCCGTGCGGGAAATCCAGCCCCAAATGCGGGATCGCGGGAATCGTCCCGCAACATTCCTTGCGGCCCTCGGCAACTTTCCCGCTTGACAGTGCAGAACAAATCAAGAACAAGAGCCGAATTGGAACGAATTAGGAACTTATAGCCGCAATCGCAGTTATCCACAAGCCATCCACACCCTGTCCACGCAGTTTTGACCAGGGCGTGCCGGAAGGACAATCGAGATGCTGACCACCACCTTGTTCGCCTTTGCCGTCATCCTTGCAGGCACGGTCATCGCGTCGGCCTTGCTTCGCGCGCTGCCGCACGTTTCCGGACTGCGGCGCGCGCTGGCCGCGGCGGATGCAAGGATGGAAATGCGATTTCGGATCGCCGAGACGGTGGTGAGCTATGACGACGGCAAGGTCGTCGCGCTGTCGATCAGGGCGCGTCCGTTGCCGCAGCAGGGGCTGCGCGCCGCCGCCTGACCCGCGCAAACTGAATTACCCCCAGCGGAACCAGCAGCAGGTAAACTGCGCAGATTCCCACCAGCGTCCACCACGGCTCGGTCAAGGCCGCCGCACCGATCAGCCCGACCAGGGCGATGACCTCAAGCCGCAAGCTGCGGCGCGGGCGCAACTTCCCCCAGCTCAAGGTCGGCAGGTTGGAGATCGTCAGCAGGGCGATCACTACCAGCCAGACGGCAACCAGACGGGGATCCTTGAACACCGGGTAATCGGTGGTGAACGACAGGTACATCGGCAGGAAGGCCAGCCCGGCGCCAACCGGCGCCGGAACGCCGGTGAGGAAGCCGGCCAGCTTGCGCGGTTCGTCCGCCATGTCGATGCGCGCATTGAACCGGGCCAGGCGCAGCGCCATGCACACCGCGAAAGCCAGCGCGGCGAACCAGCCGAACCGCGGTACTTCCTTGAGCGACCACATGAACAGAACCAGCGCCGGGGCAACGCCGAACGATACGTTGTCGGCCAGACTGTCCAGCTCGGCACCAAAGCGCGACTGCGCCTTGAGCAGCCGGGCGATCCTTCCATCGATCCCGTCAAGCATTCCCGCCAGGATCACCGCGGCGACCGCCATGCGGAAGTCACCAGTGATCGCGAAGCGAATTCCGGTCAGCCCTGCGCAGAGCGCCGCCGCCGTGATCGCATTGGGCACCAGCGCCCGCAAGGTCAGGCCGCCGGGCAGGCGCCGTGCATTCACTGGGCAACGCCCTCGATCAGCGGCTGCTGCCCCACCTCCGCCAGAACGGTTTCTCCGGCGATCGTCTTTTGCCCCATCAGCACCCGCGACTCGGTTCCAGCGGGCAGGTAAACGTCGACCCGGCTGCCGAAGCGAATCAGGCCGACCCGCTGCCCCGCCGCTACCATGTCACCCGGCTTGACGAAGGGCACGATGCGTCGTGCCACCAGCCCGGCGATCTGGGTGAACGCGATTTTCAGCCCATCGCCACGCTCAATCAGAATGTGCTGGCGCTCGTTCTCTTCACTCGCCTTGTCGAGATCGGCGTTAACGAAACGGCCGGGGATATAAACCACCCGGCGCACCGTGCCGCCAATCGGCGCGCGGTTGATGTGAACGTCGAACACCGACATGAAGATCGAAATCCGCGTCACCGGCCCCGACGCCAGACCGGGCACGCCGCTGCCATCGTCCATCATCAGCTCGCGCGGCGGGTCAACCTTCTGAATAAGCGTCACAAGGCCGTCAGCCGGAGCGACGATCAGGTTGTCGCCGCGTGGAGTGACCCGTTGCGGATCGCGGAAGAACGCCGCGATTCCGAAAAC
Source organism: Sphingomonadales bacterium (assembly GCA_028868335.1). Lineage (GTDB taxonomy): Bacteria > Pseudomonadota > Alphaproteobacteria > Sphingomonadales > Sphingomonadaceae > Novosphingobium. The sequence goes on from JAGWUU010000133.1 coordinate 6,154, forward strand.
CAGCGCACCGAGCGGCCAGGCCAGCGTTTCCCACGCCATATAGGCGCAGACGGCCGAGGCAGCAGCGGCAATGAGGGCAAACTTACGGCCTTCGGGATGGACGCTGGGCCACGACCAACCGGCCTGCCCCCGCCCGCGATTATCAAGAATTTCGCCAGACATCGGCCCCATCTAGGGAATTGGCTTGGCCGCCACAAGCGCGGCGTTTGTCCGCGCGAAATTAACCAAAAAGCTACCATGAATCGCATAACTCATCCGCGATGAACCGCGCAATTGCTTCGGATTTGAACGAGCGAATGATGCAGGCACTGGTACGCCGGCTGCGCAGCGACTTGCCTGTCATCGGCATTACCCTGTTTCTGTTCGAGAATTGCGCGCTGATCCTGGCGACACGGGGCATCAGGTATCATTTCGACGCACTGGTGCTGAACGCGCAGCTCTACATTTGGGCGATCGGCGTGCTGTTCGTCATGCACATGGGTCGCGAAATGTGGCGGATACGCCCCGCCAGTCCGATCGCGCTGATCGGATCGACCTACTTCACCAATCGCGAGACGTTCGAACGGTATGTCGGCGGACTGCCGATCCTGTTGATGCAGATCAGCCTGCTGCCGTTCTTTTCGGCAATCAAATCCGCGATCCCGACCTTCCATGCCTACAATTGGGACGAAACATTCATTGAGGTCGACCGCTTCCTGTTCTTCGGCCACGATCCCTGGGAAGTGCTCCAGCCGGTTCTCGGCTATGCACCCATCACCGCCGCACTGGCGCTGATCTACACCTGCTGGCTCGCGCTCAACTACGTGGGCTGCGCGTGGATCCTGTTCGCCCGGATCGACAACAGCCTGCGCCGCCGCTTCTTCCTGTGCTTCGCGCTAAGCTGGTCGATGATCGGGGGCGTCATGGCAACGCTGCTCGCTTCCTACGGCCCCGCCTTCATCGGGCCGATAATGGGCAATTCCCACTACATTGTTCTCAAGGCTTACCTGCGCGGCGTGAACCAGCAAATCCCCGTACTGACGATCCCCGTCCAGAACATGCTGCTCTCGCATTTCCGGGACAGCGACAGCGGGCTTGGCAGCGGAATCAGCGCGATGCCGTCGATGCACGTTGCGATATGCTTCCTGTTCTACCTTGTCGCCCGCGAAATCTCGCCCCGGGCGGGCAGGTTCTTCCTCGCGCTGTTCATCGTCATCTGGATCGGCTCGGTACACCTTGGCTACCACTACGCCGTCGACGGCCTTGTTTCCGTCGTTGCGGTCCTGGCGCTGTGGCGCGTCTCAGGCGCGTTTATCGCCTGGTGGGACGGCAAGATCGGCAGGGCATCCGCGCGTCAGCCGGTTCTCCGCACGAACACCGTACCCGCCGAATAACCCGCCCCGAACGAGCAAATCAGCCCGACATCACCAGCGGCAAGATCCGCACTATGGCGGTGAAACGCGATGATCGAACCCGCGCTGGACGTGTTGCCATAGGTATCGAGCACAGTCGGGCTTTCGTCCTCGCTCGCTTCATGGCCGAGGACGCGCTGGGCGATCAGCCGGTTCATCCCCTGGTTGGCCTGATGCAACCACAGGCGACGCAGCGATGCCGGGGCGATTCCCAGCTTGCCGGCTTCGTCGACGATCATCGCCGCGACCATCGGCACGACTTCCTTGAACACCTTGCGCCCTTCCTGGACGAACAGCTTGTCGCTCGCCCCGATCGTGTCGGGCGTAGCGCGGTTGAGGAAGCCGAAGTTGTTGCGAATGTTGTTGGAGAACACGGTCTTGAGTTTGGTTCCGACGATCTCCCAGTGGGGACCCCTCGCCTGCTCCTTGGCCTCGACCAGCACGGCAGTCGCCACGTCACCGAAGATGAAGTGGCTGTCGCGATCGCGCCAGTTGAGATGGCCGGAGCAGATCTCGGGGCTCACCACCAGCACCGACCGCGCGTGACCGGCGCGCACATAGTCGGCCGCGGTCTGGATGCCGAATGTCGCCGACGAGCATGCGACGTTCATGTCAAAGGCGAACCCGTCGATGCCCAGCGCCTGCTGGATCTCGATCGCCATCGCCGGATAGGCGCGCTGCATGTTCGAGGCGGCGCACAGCACCGCGTCAACGTCCTTCGGGTCCCTCTGTGCACGTTTGAGTGCATCCTCGGCGGCCTTGACGCCGATCTCCGCAAGCACCGAAATCTCATCGTTTGACCGCTCCGCCCAGCGCGGAGCCATGATCGCGGGATCGAGAATCGGCGCCTTGCTGATCACATGGCGCGCCTTGATCCCGCTCGCCTTCTCGATGAA
>JAGWUU010000134.1 GCA_028868335.1 Sphingomonadales bacterium
TCGGCCCGGCGGGCCAGTTCGGGGGCGTTGAGACTGTCGTGGCACCAGCCCATCCGCATCTTGACCGTGACCGGAACCTTGACCGCCTTGACCGTCGCCTCGATCAGGCTCGCGGCTAGCGGGACGTCGCGCATCAGGGCGGACCCGGCATCGCCGTTTACCACCTTGCGGACCGGACAACCCATGTTGATGTCGATGATCGCGGCGCCGCGATCTTCGACCAGACGGGCGGCGTCGGCCATCTGCGCAGGTTCGCAGCCGACGAGTTGCATCGAAACCGGTTCTTCCGCAGCATCCCACATCGCCTTCTGCACCGATTGGCGCGTCTCGCGAATCGCGGCAGGGCTCGCGATCATTTCAGTCACATTGAGGCCCGAGCCAAAACGGCGGACGATCCGGCGGAACGGCAGGTCCGTAACCCCCGTCATCGGCGCCAGGATCACCGGGCAGTCGATACGGACGGGACCGATGGCGATCGGGTCGAGCCGGGGCGGACAGGGAAGCGGGTTCATGGATCGATATGCCTAAAATTTGGGCAGCACATAGGGAATTGCCCCGCGCGCGGCAAGCGCTTACCGGCATGGCGATGAACGAGGCCCCATCCCTCCCCCGTATCGCGGCGGTAATCGTCGCCGCAGGGCAGGGCCTACGCGCGGGTCAGCCCCTGCCCAAGCAATTCGCCAACTGGCGCGGCAAACCGGTGGTGCGCCATTCGGCAGAGATTCTGGCGAGCGCCGGAATCTCTCCGCTGGTGGTTGCGATTCCCGACGGCGCGGACGCGATCGCCGGACGGGCGCTACAAGGCGTTCCCTCGATCCGGCTGATTACCGGCGGCGAGACACGGCAGCAATCGGTTCGATTGGCGCTGGAAGCCCTGGCTGGCGATCGGCCGGACATCGTCCTCATCCATGATGCAGCCCGCCCGATCATTCCCACTGCCGTGGTGAGCAGGCTGGTTGATGCCTTGCACATTCACCCCGGCGCCATTCCCGTGCTGCCGGTGGTCGACAGTATGGTCCATGCCGAGGGATCGCTGATGGGCGCCCCTGCCCGGCGGGAATCCTTGCGCCGGGTGCAGACGCCGCAGGCCTTCCGCTTTGCGGACATCCTTGCCGCGCACCGCGCATGGGACGGCGCCCCCGATGCCGGAGACGACGCCCAGGTGGCCCAGGCCGCCGGACTGGACATTGCCCTCGTCGAAGGGGACGAAGCCTTGCACAAATTGACCTACGCTTCCGACTTCCCCGCCGCGACGCCAGTAAGGGTCGGGACCGGTTATGACGTTCACCGCCTTGCCGAGGGACAGGAACTCTGGCTCTGTGGCGTCAGGATCGATCACCCGCGCGGGCTGGCGGGGCACAGCGATGCCGACGTGGCGATACATGCGCTGGTCGATGCGATCCTGGGCGCGATTGGCGCTGGCGATATCGGCACCCACTTCCCCCCCAGCGATCCGCAGTGGCGCGGTGCATCGTCGGACCGCTTCCTGACGCACGCGGTGGAACTGGCGACCAGCGCCGGCTACCGGATCGGCAACATCGACCTGACGATCATTTGCGAGGCGCCGAAGATCGGCCCGCACCGCGAGGCTATGCGGGCCAGGCTCGCCGAATTGCTCGGCACGACGCCCGGAGCGGTCAGTATCAAGGCCACCACGACAGAGCGGCTGGGCTTCACCGGCCGGTCCGAGGGCATCGCCGCCCAAGCCGTCGCGACCCTGCTGGCGATTTGAGCGCTGGATTTTCCGCGACAACAGGATCAATGCGCGCCGCGTGATTCGCTTTGACTGGAATTTGGTGTGAGTCTTCTCCCTGACGACCTGATCGCCCTCGCTGCCCGCGTCGTGGCGGAAAACCGCGCAGCGGGACGTACCGTTGCCGTAGCGGAGAGTTGCACCGGCGGCCTTGTCGCCGCCGCCCTGACCGAGATTCCCGGTTCGTCCGAAGTGTTCGATCGTGGTTTCGTCACCTATTCGAACGAAGCCAAGCACGAGATGCTGGGCGTCTCGCTCGACATCATTGATACCTTCGGCGCCGTTTCGATCGCCTGCGTCTGGGCCATGGCCCAGGGGGCGCTGAACCGCAGCAATGCCGACGTCACCGTTGCGATCAGCGGCATAGCCGGGCCCGATGGTGGCACTCCGAACAAGCCGGTCGGCACCGTTGTCTTTGCCCGCGGCGTGAGGGGGCAGGACGAGGATGACGTGATCGCGGAGGAGCGCCTGATTGAGGGGGCGGGCCGCCCGGAAGTACGGCGTCAGGCCGCGCTGGTCGCGTTGGAGTTGCTGCTGCCGTAAAGCTTTTCCGCCCGTTCCTCGAACGCGGCGACCATGCGGCGAAAGGCGCGGTCGAAGTACTGCCCGGCCAGCGCCTCGAACACCGCATTGCGGAATGTGAACGTCACGGTGAAATCGACCTCGCAGCCGCCGGTGTCGAGCGGGCGGAACAGCCATATGTTGTCAAGATCGCGCAACGGCCCGTCGACGTAGATCACCTCGATCCGGTGCGGGCGGTCCTTGAGAACCCTTGAGGTGAACTTCTCGCGCAGGGCGTTGAAGCCGACCATCATGTCGGCGATCATCTCGCTTTCGCTATCGGAGCGCACCCGCGTTGCCACAACCCACGGCAGGAACTCCGCGTAGCGGCCAACATCGGCGACAAGATCGAACATCTGCTCGGCGCTGTAGGGCATGCGCCGGATCTCGCGGATGCCCGGCATCAGGTGCGATTCGCCGCCTTGGCCAGTTGCGCCTCGCGCGTGGCGCGCATTTCGCGAAAATCATCGCCCGCATGATAGCTTGAGCGGGTCAGCGGGCTCGACGCAACTTGAAGGAAGCCCTTGGCCCGGGCGATCGCGCCATAGGCCTTGAAGGCTTGCGGCGTGACGAATTCGATCACCTCGGTATGCTTGGGCGTGGGCTGGAGGTATTGCCCCATGGTCAGGAAATCGATCCCGGCGCTGCGCATATCGTCCATCACCTGATGGACCTCGAGGCGCTGCTCGCCCAGTCCCAGCATGATCCCGCTCTTGGTGAAGACCAGCGGATTGTGGCGCTTGACCTCTTCAAGCAGGCGCAGCGAGGCGTAGTAACGCGCACCCGGGCGGATCGTCGGGTAAAGCCGCGGGACAGTTTCGAGGTTGTGGTTGTACACGTCCGGCCCGGCCGCGACGATCGCCTCGACCGCTTCGCGCATCTTGCCGCGGAAGTCCGGGGTCAGGATCTCGATCGTGGTTTTCGGCGTGTTGCGGCGCAGTGCCTCGATCACTTTCACGAACTGTCCCGCCCCGCCGTCCGGCAGGTCGTCGCGATCGACCGAGGTGATGACGATGTGTTCCAGCCCCATTTTGGCTGCGGCGACAGCGACGTTTTCCGGCTCCATCGGGTCGACGGTGCGGGGCATCCCCGTCTTGACGTTGCAGAAAGCACAGGCCCGCGTACACACGTCGCCCAGGATCATCACCGTGGCGTGCTTCTTGGTCCAGCATTCGCCGATGTTCGGGCAGGCGGCCTCCTCGCAAACGGTGTTGAGCTTGAGGTCGCGCATCAACTGACGGGTTTCGCCATAGCCCTTGCTGGTCGGGGCCTTGACCCTGATCCAGTCAGGCTTGCGCTGGCGTTCGGTCCTGGGAGCAGATGATAGGTCGTTCATGGCGCTCCTCTAGGCCCTTGGAAGCGCGCTTGCCAGCGTGAAAATTAGTGGCCAAAGGACACAAATGACCCAAGCCTTCTCTCCAGAACTTGATCGCCTGATCGACGGATACCGCCGCTTCCGCACAGAAGGGTGGAACCAGAACCGGGAGCGCTGGGCTTCGCTGCGCGACGGCCAGGAGCCTGAGGTTATGGTGATCGCCTGCTCCGACAGCAGGGTTGATCCCGCACAGATCTTCGACGTCGACCCGGGCGAGATCTTCGTGGTCCGCAATGTCGCGGCGATGGTTCCCCCGTTCGAAACCAATCCTGGCCACCATGGCGTTTCCGCGGCGCTGGAATTTGCCGTCCAGGTGCTCAAGGTCAGGGAAATCGTGGTCATGGGCCACGGCATGTGCGGCGGCGCCAAGGCCGCCCTCACCCGCGAACTCCACGGCACGGAGCCGGGCGAAGGCGGCTTCATCGCCGACTGGATCGCCTTGCTCGACGATGCGCGCGGGCCGGTCGTTGCCGAGTATGGCATCGCCGGACGTCCGGCAGAACGGGCGATGGAGCAGGCAGGCGTGCGCGTCAGCCTCGCCAACCTGCGGACCTTCCCCTGCATTCGCCGCAAGGAGCGCGACGGCCAGTTGCGGCTGCGCGGCGCCTTCTTCGCGATTTCGGACGGCGTGCTGCATGTCCTTGACGAAGCAACGGATCGCTTCGCCCCCGTGGACTAGCCGCCCTCCGCGAAACGGTGAGAAATGAAAAGGGCGACAGTTTCCTGCCGCCCTTTCGTATATGTGGCTGTTGGGCCGGGACTTATGGGGCGGCGGGCGCTCCCTTGGTGCCGGCATAGGCCGACCACAATTGCGCCATCGGCTTGCGCGCACCGCTCACCTTCGCGAAGGTCGCCTGAGCCGCGGCGATCTGGCCCAGATCGGTCTGCGCAATGCCCAGCCGTGTCAGTGCCTTTGCCGTGTCGACACCGGGCTTGGTCAGCGCAAGCTGGAACAGGTCGGCCGCCTTGGCTGCGTCGTCATAGCTGAGGAAGGCGTCAGCCGCCGCCATGACGATCACCGGCGTCGCGCCAGGCGCGCGGGCGTCACGCTCAAGTCCGGGGAGCGAGGCCTTGTCCTGAGCCAGACGTCCCGAGGCAATGTTCTTGGCTTCGGTCACGAACACGTCGCTTGCGCTGAGCTTCCCCGCGGCGAGGCCAGCGTTGATGATCTTCATTGTTTCACCCGGCGAACGGCGAGGATCGGTAGCCTGGATGAATTCCACGTAGTCGCGCGCTTCCATGTAGCTCTTGGTCCGATCCATCAGACGCAGCAGGTCGACCATGTCCTGTGAGGGGTAACGTGCGAGATCGCGCAGCACGGCGATCGAAAGGCCCCAATTTTGCGTGCTCGGATAGGCAGCGACAAGCTGGCTGCCGAAATAAGCGGCCTGGTCGAGCAGCTTGGCGTTGTAGGCAACAACCTCGCCACGGCGCAGCCAGTCCTGCGGTGCAGCCTTGCCCTGCTTTGCAATGGCTGCCTGCAGGATCTTCAAGCCTTCCGCAGGCTGGTTGTCATTGATGTAGGCTTCGGCCAGCATCGAATCGACGTCGTTCTTGTTGTAGCCGCCGTTGATCGCCGCCTGCAGCGCGGTGCGCGCAGTAGCGAAATCAAGCATGTCGTATGACAGCGCGCCGACGAAAAAGTTGTATTCGGCGGCCACGTCCGGCGCCAGCTTGCCACTTTCGGCAGCAGTCGCCAGGCCCTTGCGTTGCAGCGCCTTGTCCTCGCCCAACTTGCCAAGCTGGAATGCGAACTGACCGTACACGTACTTGTCGTCAGGCGTGGTCGCGGCTGCGCCCATCTGGTCGAGCTGGGCCTTTTCCGGAGCGAGGGTGTCACCAAGAGCCTTGACCGCGGCATCGTATCCCGTCCGGGCGGTTGCGCGGGCAGACTTGGTGGTCGCCGAGTTCACGGCATTGGCAGCAGTAGCCACCGCAGCCCGGGCATTGACCACGTCAGGGCGCTTCGCCGCATTGTCGAGAGCCGTCTTGAGCGGATTGTAGAGCGCCATCACCGGCTTCGAAGGAGCGATCTTCGGCTGGGACGGAGCCGCCGCGGCCGCCTTGTCCTTGGCCAGTGCCGGCGAAGCGGTTACTACGGCTCCTGCAGCCACGCCAAGCGCCAGGGCCAGGCCCAGGGCCGAACGGGAAAGAGTGGTGCTGCGGATCATGACGTCGTCTCCTTGGCGCCGTCCAATCCAACGCGGGACGGCAGTTTTGTTCCACCTAGCCAATGGCGAGGATTCACCTATTTGGCAACAGGCTGGCGCACTAGGATCGGGCGGGTGAACAACATTTGAATGGTTGCGCCGCACATCATTCAGAAAATGGGTTCGAAGTGTGGAAAACAGCCCGTTCGCACCCCATCTTTGCCTTGTTCGGCTGGCCTTCCCGCTGGCCTTGCCCTAGGGCCTGACGACCAAGCCCATCCCTGAAACCAACGGCTGATTTTGCGCGTGAGCGACGACAACGAAAATCCTGATTCCGCGGCCCCCGAACCTATCGGTCCGCTAGGCGAGTTCCAGCGCGTCGACATCGTCGACGAGATGAAGACCAGCTACCTCGATTACGCGATGAGCGTGATCGTGGCGCGCGCCCTGCCAGACGTGCGCGACGGGTTGAAGCCGGTCCATCGCCGCATCCTGTTCGCCAGCCAGGAAGGCGGGTTCGTCGCCGGGCGGCCCTATCGCAAGAGCGCAAAGATCGTCGGCGACGTGATGGGCAACTATCACCCGCACGGCGACAGCGCGATCTACGATGCCCTGGCACGCATGACCCAAGACTGGTCGATGCGCCTGCCGCTGGTCGACGGCCAGGGCAACTTTGGTTCGATGGACCCCGATCCCCCGGCCTCGATGCGTTATACCGAGGCGCGGCTGGCCAAGGTCGCCAATTCGCTGCTCGACGATCTCGACAAGGACACCGTCGACTTCACCGACAACTATGACGGTTCGCGGCAGGAACCGACCGTGCTTCCGGCACGCTTTCCCAACCTGCTGGTCAACGGCGCGGGTGGCATCGCGGTTGGCATGGCCACCAACATCCCGCCGCACAACCTGGGCGAAGTGATAGACGGCTGCCTGGCCTATATCGAAAACCCGGCGATCACTTCTGAAGAGCTGTTCGAGATCATCCCCGCGCCGGACTTCCCGACAGCGCCGCTGATCCTGGGGCAATCGGGCGCGCGCAAGGCCTATACCGAAGGCCGCGGCTCGATCATCCAGCGTTGCCGCTACGAGATCGAGGAAGGCCGCGGTGACCGGCGCTCGATCGTGCTGACCTCGATCCCCTACCAGGTCGGCAAATCGGGCCTGGTCGAGAAGATCGCCGAAGCCGCCAAGGACAAGCGGATCGAGGGCGTTTCCGACATCCGCGACGAATCGAGCCGCCTTGGCATGCGGGTGGTGATCGACCTCAAGCGCGACGCGACGCCCGAAGTCGTGCTCAACCAGCTGTGGCGCAACACCCCCGCGCAGTCGAGCTTCCCGGCCAACATGCTGGCGATCCGCGGCGGCCGGCCCGAAGTGCTGACGCTGCGCGACATCATCTCCAGCTTCATCGCCTTCCGCGAAGAGGTGATCACCCGCCGCACCAAGTTCGAGCTGAACAAGGCGCGCGACCGGGCGCACATCTTGCTGGGCTTGGTGGTCGCCGTGACCAACCTCGACGAGGTGGTGAAGATCATCCGTGGCGCCGCCAACCCGGCCGCCGCGCGCGAGGCTCTGCTGCGCCGCGAATGGCCGATCGGTGAAATCGCGCAATATATCCGGCTGGTCGAGGCGATCGAACCCGATGCCGAGCAGGCAGGCGGGACCTATCGCCTTTCCGAAGTCCAAGTGAAGGCGATCCTCGACCTGCGCCTCCACCGCCTGACCGCACTAGGCCGCGACGAAATTGGCGACGAGCTCAAGGAGCTGGCCGCCGCGATCGAGGAATACCTCTCGATCCTCGCCTCGCGCGCCAAGCTCTACGGCGTGATGAAGGACGAGCTGACCCTGATCCGCGAGGCCTATGCTACCCCGCGCCTGTCAGAAATCACCGCCGCCGCCGACGGGATCGAGGACGAGGACCTGATCGAGCGTGACGACATGGTCGTCACCGTGACGATGGACGGCTATATCAAGCGCACCCCGCTCTCCACCTTCCGCGCCCAGAACCGCGGCGGCAAGGGCCGTGCGGGAATGGCCACCAAGGACGAGGATGTGGTGACGACGATGTTCGTCACCTCGACTCACAATCCGGTGCTGTTCTTCTCGACCGCGGGCAAGGTTTACCGGCTCAAGGTCTGGCGTCTGCCTGAAGGCGGGCCGACCACGCGCGGGCGGCCAATCGTCAACCTGCTCCCCGCGCTCGACAAGGACGAAACGATCCAGACCGTGCTCGCCCTGCCCGAGGACGAGGCCGAGTGGGGCAAGCTTTCAGTGGTCTTTGCCACGGCCAAGGGCAACGTCCGCCGCAACGCGATGGATGCCTTTGCCAACGTGCCTTCGAACGGCAAGTTCGCGATGCGCTTTGACGAAGGGTCGGACGACCGGCTGATCGGCGTTGCCCTGCTTGAGGCGTCCGACGACGTCCTGCTCGCCTCGCGCCAGGGCAAGGCGATCCGCTTTGCCGGGGATGAAGTGCGCGAGTTTACCAGCCGCACCTCGACCGGCGTGCGCGGCATGACGCTCAAGGGCGATGACGAGGTGATCAGCCTGTCGATCCTCCACCGCGTCGGCACCA
>JAGWUU010000135.1 GCA_028868335.1 Sphingomonadales bacterium
CTGCACGTGGTGGTCAACAACGCCGGGATCGTGCGCGACCGGATGTTCGTCTCGGCCACGCTGGAGGAATGGGACGCTACCATGCACGTCCACCTGCGCGGCCATTTCTGCCTGTCGCGTCACGCCGTGAACTATTGGCGCACCAAACAGAAGGACGGGCGCGATCCCGATGCGCGGATCATCAACACCTCGTCTGGCGCCGGGCTGCAAGGCTCGATCGCCCAAGCGGCCTATTCGACAGCCAAGGGCGGGATCGCCGCGCTGACACTGGTGCAGGCGGCTGAACTCGGCCGCTACGGCATCACCGCCAACGCGCTTGCGCCCTCGGCGCGTACCCGCATGACCGAACAGGCCTTCGCCGACAAGATGGCGACGCAGGGCAGCGCGTTCGACGCGATGGATCCGGCTAACGTCGCCCCGGTCGTTGTGTGGCTGGGCGGTTCCGAGAGCCGCGACGTGACCGGCTGCGTGTTCGAGCTGGAAGGCGGCAAGATCATGCTCGAAGATGGCTGGCGCGAAGGCCCGATGGTCGACAAGGGCGCCAAGTGGGAACCGGCCGAAGTCGGCGCGGCGGTCGAACGACTGCTGGGAGAGCGGGTGCCGCCGCGCAAGGTCTGGGGCACCACCTGAGCGGCCCGGCCCAGCCACTATTCGCGACTTTGCCTGAGAGGATTTGTACCATGCGTGAAGCAGCCATCGTTTCCACCGCCCGCACCGGCATCGGCAAGGCCTATCGCGGCGCCTTCAACGATACCGAGGCCCCGGTGTTGTCGGCCCACGTTGTCAATGCCGCGATCGCGCGGGCGGGGATCGATCCGGCGCGTGTCGACGACGTCTATCTGGGCGTGGGCAACCATTGGGGTACGCAAAGCTACAACCTTGGGCGGCTGACCGTTCACGGGTCGGTGCTGCCGGATACGACGGCCGGCTTCACGATGGACCGGAAGTGTTCCTCCGGCCTCAATGCCGTCGCCTTCGCGGCGCGCGCGATCATGACCGACGAGGTCGACGTGGCGGTGGCCGGCGGGATGGAATCGATCTCGCTGACCCTCAACAAGCACGCGCCGGCGTTCCGCAACCGTTCGGAATTCGTCAAGCAGCACGATCCCTATGCCTACATGGCGATGATCGAAACGGCGGAGATCGTCGCTGAGCGTTATGGTGTCAGCCGCGAGGACCAGGATCGCTTCGCAGCGCTCTCGCAGCAGCGTGCCGCCGCCGCACTGGAGGCGGGCCGGTTTGCCGACGAGATCGCGCCGATCACCGTCGACAAGGCGCTGTTCGACAAGGAAGGCAATGAAACCGGCAAGGAAGCGGTAACGCTGGGCCAGGATGAAGGTATCCGCGCCGGTACGACCTATGAGGCGCTGGCCAGTCTCAAGCCGGTGTTCAAGGACGGCATGGTGATCAAGGAAGGCCGCAACGTCACCGCGGGCAATGCCAGCCAGCTTTCCGATGGCGCTTCGGCGCAGGTGCTGATGGATCTGGACATGGCGCAGAAGGAAGGGCTCCCGGTGCTGGGCGTCTATCGCGGGTTCCAGGTGGCGGGCTGCGGCGCGGACGAGATGGGCATCGGCCCGGTTTTCGCCATTCCCAAGCTGCTGGCGCGCGCCGGGTTGAAGCTGGACGACATCGGCCTGTTCGAGATCAACGAGGCGTTCGCCAGCCAGGCGGTCTATTGCCAGCGCCAGTTGGGGATCGACCCCGACCGGCTGAACGTCAACGGCGGCGGCATCGCGCTGGGCCACCCGTTCGGCATGACCGGATCGCGGCTGGTTGGCCACGCGCTGATCGAGGGCAAGCGGCGCGGGGTGAAGTACGTAGTGGTATCGATGTGCGTGGCGGGCGGCATGGGTGCCGCGGGCCTGTTCGAAGTGAGCTGAACCGGACAATGGCTACGCTGGACCCGCTTCCGCCGACGATCCCTCACGCCGCGATGGCCGCCGCAGCCCGCTGGGGCGCGGCGCCGGCTGTCATCGAGCGGGGCGAGACCTGGACGTTCGCAGAACTGTGGCACCGTAGCCGCGCCGCGGCATCGGCGCTGCTGACGCGCGGGATCGCAGCAGGGGACCGGGTGGCGGTGTGGGCGCCCAATTCGCGCGAATGGATCGTCGCCGCGATCGCGGTGATGACCTGCGGCGCGACGGTGGTGACGCTCAACACCCGGCTGAAGGGGCGCGAGGCGGGTGACATCCTGCGGCGCACCAGCACCCGGCTGCTGTTCACGGTGGAAGGGTTTCTTGGCATCGATTACCCGGCGCTGATCGCCGATCAGGACCTGCCCGACCTGGCGCATGTGGTGTTGCTCGACACCGGGTTCGACGCCTTCGTCGCCGGAGGGCGGGGTGCGGACGATCCGGCGGTGGACGACGCGCTGGCCGCCATCGATGCCGATACCGTGTCCGACATTCTGTTCACCAGCGGCACCACCGGCAGCCCCAAGGGCGTGCTGATGACCTATGGCCGCGTGCTGCCGCAGGCAGCGGTGTGGATCGCCAATACGCGGCTGACCGAGGGCGACCGCTATCTGATCGTCAATCCGTTCTTCCATTCGTTCGGGATGAAGGTCGGCTGGGTGGCTTGCCTGCTCTCAGGCGCGACCGCGGTGCCAATGCCGCAGTTCGATACCGAACAGGCGATTGCCCTGATCGAGCGCGAACGGGTGACCTTCATGCCTGGGCCGCCGACGATCTTCCAGATGCTGCTGGCCGAACTCGACCGGCGCCGGTGGGATTGCTCCTCGCTGCGCGGCGGCACCACCGGGGCGGCCACGGTGCCGCCCGCGCTGGTCGATCGCATCCGCACCGACCTCGGCATGGTCGACCTGATCACCGCCTATGGCATGACCGAATGCGTCAACATTACAACCTGCGTGCCGGGGGACAGCGCCGAAACCATCGCGCAGACCTGCGGCGCGGCCTTCCCCGGCAACGAGGTGCGTGTCGCGGATGATGCGGGCAACGAGGTGCCGCGCGGCGAGGCGGGCGAAGTGCTGGTGCGCGGGACCGGGGTGATGTTGGGGTATCTCGACGATCCGGTGGCGACCGCCGAAGCGATCGACCCGCAGGGCTGGCTGCACACTGGCGACATCGGCACGATGGATGCGCGCGGATACCTGCGCATCACCGACCGCAAGAAGGACCTGTATATCTCGGGCGGGTTCAACGTCTATCCTGCCGAAGTCGAGAAACTGCTGGCCGAGCACCCGGCCATCGCGATGAGCGCGGTTGTCGGCGTGCCCGACGAGCGGTTGGGCGAGGTGGGCCGAGCCTTCGTGGTGCTGCGCCCCGGCGCGAGCCTGAGCGAGGCCGAGCTGTTGGCCTGGGCGCGCGCCAACATGGCCAATTACAAGGTGCCGCGCAGCTTTGCCTTCGTGGCCGACCTGCCGCGCAATGCAGCGGGTAAGGTGCTCAAGACCGAACTGAGATCTGGATAGGAAGGACACAGCCATGGCAGGAACGTTCACGGGCAAGGTCGCGCTGGTCACCGGCGGTGCCTCGGGCATCGGCCGCGCCGCCGCGATCCGCCTGGCCCAGGAGGGAGCGCGGGTCTTTGTCGCCGACCTCAACCTTGCCGGGGCCGAGGCCGTGGTGGCGGAGATAGCCGCGGCGGGCGCCGTAGCGCCAGCCAGTGCGGTGCAGGTGGACGTGGTGGACCACGCCGGCAACCAGGCGATGGTCGCGGCGGTGATTGCGGCGGCCGGCCGGCTCGACGTCGCGTTCCTCAACGCGGGCTATTACGGCGCGGCGGAAGGTCTTGATTCGATCGATGAGGAGCTGTTCGACCGCCTGATCGCGATCAACCTCAAGGGCACCTTCAACGGGATCAAGGCCGTCCAGCCGGTGATCGCCGACGGCGGCGCTGTGGTGGTTACTGCGTCCGCGGCAGGCGTCGTCGGGCATCCCGGCAACCCGGCCTACAGCGCAGCCAAGCATGGGATCGTCGGATTGGTCAAATCGTGCGTCGATGCCTTTGCCGCGCGCGGGGCGCGGATCAATGCGATCTGCCCTGGCGGGGTAGAAACCCCGCTGATCGGCGCACCCGATGTCGCGATCGTGCCGTCTGCCGATCTTCCGCGTGTTCCCAACCGTGGCATGGGCCGGGCCCAGCACGTTGCCGAAGTGGCGCTGTGGCTCGCCAGCCCCGCCGCGGGCTTCGTCAACGGGCAAGCCCAGATTCTTGACGCGGCCCTGCTGTCAACCTTTGCCCCGGTGATGCTGCCCGTCGGGCCTTGATCCGTACCGCCCGGATCAACAGGAGAGAGGCCATGACCATCCGCAACCACCGCGCCGCGATCGACCAGCTGGGCTTTGTCGTCGTGGATCTCGATCATGCCGTGCGAAGCTGGACCGAACGCTTTGGCGTTGGGCCGTGGACGGTTTTCCGCAACGTAACGATGCGCGGAACCTACCTGGGACAGCCGACCACGGTGACGATCGATGTCGCGCTGGGCTATCGCGGCGAGGAACAGATCGAATTCATCACTGTGCGCTCGACCACGCCATCGCCTTATCAGGACGATGCGGGCGAGCCGCTGGAGGGGCTGCACCACCTGGCCTGGATCGTCGAGGACCTGGAGGGCGAGACGGCGGCGCTCGAACGCGAGGGGATGACCACGGTGTTCGCCGCGAGCAATCCTGCCGTACGGGTTGTCTATCTGGCGGATCCGGCGGCACCCGGCACTCTGTTCGAACTGATCAGCGGCCCGGATTCGCGGGCGATGCACCGCGACGGATTGGCGCGGGCGGCGGGCTGGGATGGTCGCGATCCGGTCGTTGAGATCGACCTCTCGACGCTCGGCTGACGGCCTGCCCGCGGCACATCTTCCCGCGCGCTCCGGGATGGCAGCGTGCCGTAAATGCAACACCGAAAAAATTACGCATCATTGGTAGAGTCGTGAATATTGATGCCATTTTGCGTATCTGATAGCCAGAATCAAATTCGAGCCATGGTAACGCCGCAACGGTGGACCGTGTCTTCGACAAATCATGCGCACAAAGAGGGAGGTCTGCGATGGTTTCCGGAAAAGACAAGATCCGTTTCAAGCTTTGCAACGGCGCGGCCGGTGCCGTTCTGGCGCTGGCGTTGGCCATGCCAGTAGCGGCTCATGCCGCTGACGCCACGGCGGCGAATGAAACGACGGCGGCCCCCACAGCGGGCGAAATCATCGTCACTGCCAACCGGCGCGAGGAGCGCGGTCAGGACGTGCCGATCGCGATTACCGCCTTCAGCACCGAGCGGTTGCAGCAGCAGGGCATTTCCAAGGCTCAGGACCTGGCGGCGAGCGTGCCCTCGCTGGTGGTTGGCCCTAACGGGCAGGGATCGCGCGAATCGCAAAGCTTTACGCTGCGCGGGCAGGGCACGACCTTCCAGGCCGCGCCGGGCGTGGTCGTTTACATGAACGAAGTGCCGCTGATCACCGGCGTTTCGCTGAGCCAGCAGGGCGGGCCGGGCAATTTCGTCGATGTCGAGAACTTGCAGGTGCTGGCTGGTCCGCAGGGCACGCTGTTCGGTCGCAACACCACCGGCGGCGCCGTGTTGATCGTGCCGAAGAAGCCGACCAACGAACTCGGCGGTTGGCTGAAGGCCGAGGTCGGCAACTACAAGCGCAACAACTTCGAAGGCGCGCTCAACATTCCGATCGTCAACGACAAGGTGTTGCTGCGCGTGGCCGGAGCCTATCATGACCGGCGCGGCTTCACCTATGATTCGACCTGGAACAAGTGGCGCGATGACGAGCACTGGTATTCCGGCCGCATCGGCCTGCTGCTCAAGCCGACCGAGACGATCTCGAACTACACGCTGGTCGCCCTCGGCAATTCCTCGACCAACGGCACCGGCAACGTCAACACCGGTTTCAACATCGCTGCGCTGAAGGGCTATAACTTCTGCTACGAAGGGCCGACCATTCCCGGCGCCATCGCCTCGTGCGACGTTTATCGCGCCGCCACCGCCCAGGCCCAGGCTGCCGGGCCGCGCGCGACCCAGGGCGATATCGACGTGTTCCACAAGACCAATTCTTGGGGCGCGTCGAACACCACGGACATCACCGTGGCCGAAGGGCTGACTTTGCGCAATATCGTCAGCTACCAGAAGCTGCGGCTGCGCTATCGCTATGACGGCGACGGCACCGTGCTGCAGCAGTACGACAACGATCCGGGCGTCGTCCCCGCGCCCGGCCAGGCCAAACTACCCGGCGATGGCACGCCGCTGCTCTACATCAACGGCACCGCTGGGACCGAATTCGACCGCGACAACCTGCGCCAGTGGACCGAGGAACTGCAATTGCAGGGCGACCTGTTGAGCCACAACCTGACCTTCGCGGTAGGCGGCTTCTATTTCGACATGGCGCCAGCCGGCAAGCAGGGCACGCGCTCGCTGGTCTATTGCCCCGCGGCGTTCACCGGGTTCTGCAGCCCCAGCACGCTGACCTATGGCACCACCAGCAAGTCGAAGGCGCTCTATGCCCAGGCCACGCTGAACCTGGGGCTGCTGGCTCCGGCGCTGTCCAACGTGCACCTGACGGGCGGCTATCGCTACACCTGGGATCACCTGACCGGCACCGCGACCAACTACCATCCCAATCTGGCCAATCCGGCGCTCTACGATTGCGGCGGCAACGGCAATGCGGGCCTGACGCTCCCTGCTGCGTTGACCCAGTGCAACATCACCGGCGATCTTCGCACCGAGGCGCCGTCGTGGCTGGCAGGGCTCGATTGGAAGGTGACACGGGCGCTGATGCTCTATGGCAAGATCAGTCACGGCTACAAGGCTGGCGGGTTCAATCCCTATTCGGTCAACCCTGGCACCGAAACCTTCAAGCCCGAGACGGTTACCTCCTACGAGATCGGCCTCAAGTCCAATTTCAGCATCGGAAGCGTGCCGACGATGTTCAACATCGCGGGCTATTCGCTGGACTACAAGGGCATTCAGCGCGCGACCGGCGACGTGAATCTCAACACCTTCTCGTCGGGCGCCAAGACGGTCAACCCCGATGCGCGGATCAAGGGGATCGAGATCGAAGCCTCGCTCCGTCCGTTCCCCGGCATCGAGATCGGCGGCAACTTCAGTTATCTCGACGCGCACTACACCAACTACAAGTTCACCGTGCCGTTCGGCGGCGTGGGCTGCAACGGGGTGGTCGGGCCAGGTGGGACGATCGACGCCAGTTGCCTGCCGTTCCAGTACACCTCGCCCTACATCTTCAGCCTGCACGTTTCGGCGGAACGGTCATTGGGCGACAACGTCGGGACGCTCGCCTTCTTCGCCAGCTATTCGCATACCTCGGCGCAATATACCGAGGCGACGCAGATCCCGGCGCTGCAGCCCGGCGCCTGGCTTGAACCCTATGGCGTGCTCAACATGTCGCTCGACCTGCGGGGCGTCGCGGGCACCAGGTTCGACGTGGGCGCGTTCATCACCAACGCGGGCGACAAGCTCTACCGCATCAGCAATACCGACGTGTACCAGGCCGGTTCGCTGCTTGTGAACAGCACCAGCTATGGCGAACCGCGGATGTACGGCCTGCGGCTCAAGTATCGTTTCGGGGGAGGCTGAACCGGCAGGCGGTCAGGCGTCGAGCGCGCGGCTGACCGCCAGCCTCGCGCTCAGTCGTCTGACACCGCCTGTGGCCTCGCAAGATCTTCCAGTGCGGCGATCGGGGCGATCGTCGCGTTGTACTTCACGGTGTGGAGCACAAGTTCGGTTTCGGCCTCGCGAATGCCAGCCAGCGCGAAGACCTGGTTGGTGACTTCGGCTGCGGCGTCCAGGCTCGGCACGATGCATACCGCGATCAGGCGCAGCGCCGCGTTCGCATCGTAGAGCGCACGGACCTCGGGCATCCCGAGCAGGCCGTCGCGCACTTGTTCCAACATGCCGCTGGCGCACTTCACGGTCACGAACATCATGTGCTGCCCGTTCGACCCGGAATCGCGCGCGCGGACGATGTCGACGATCGGCGTCAGTTTCAGCAATCCGGCGCCCTGCAGACGCTTGACCCGGCCACGCACGGTCCCTTCCGTCACGCCAAGATCGACGGCGATCTTGCGAAACGACAGCCGTGCATCCTCGGCCAGCATGATCGCTATCGCACGATCAAGCTGATCGGTGGCGGGATATTCGGGTGTTTCCGTCGCCATCAGTCCCCCAGTGGTCCCACGGCGGGGACATAGCGATAGACGTTGTTGAGCAGTTCGATGTCGACGTCGTCCACACCCGGGATTCCAGCGGAAACGTCGCGCGCGGCCTCGATCATCTCGCGCGCGTTGCGAAAGGCGTAGAGGCACGAGACGGAATAACGCCCCGATGT
>JAGWUU010000136.1 GCA_028868335.1 Sphingomonadales bacterium
TGCCGAAGGGGTGGCCGATCGAGATCGAGCCGCCGTTGACGTTGAGCAGCTCGTCGGGAATGCCCAGCTTGTCACGGCAGTAGAGTACCTGGACGGCAAAGGCCTCGTTCAGTTCCCACAGGCCGATATCGTCCATCTTGAGGCCGGTCCGTTCCAGCAACTTGGGAATCGCAAAGACCGGGCCGATCCCCATTTCGTCGGGTTCAGTCCCCGCGACTGCCATGGCCACATAGCGCCCCAGCGGCGTTAGGCCGCGCTTTTCGGCGACCTTGGCTTCCATCACCACGCAGGCTGAAGAACCATCCGAAAGCTGGCTGGCGTTGCCGGCAGTGACCGTGTTGCCTTCGCCCATCACCGGCTTGAGGCTGGCGAGCCCTTCGAGCGTGGTGTCGGGACGGTTGCAATCGTCACGGTCGGCGGTGACGTCCTTGTACGAGACTTCCTTGGTCTCCTTGTCGACGATAGCCATGGTCGCGGCGCAGGGGACGATCTCGTCATCGAACTTGCCTGCTGCCTGAGCGGCGGCGGTGCGCTGCTGCGAACGGAGCGAGTATTCGTCCTGCGCTTCACGGCCGATATTGTAGCGCTTGGCGACCACTTCGGCGGTGCCGATCATCGGCATGTAGATGTCCGGGTGCATGTCGAGCAGGGCGCGGTCGGGCTCGATGAACATCTTGCCGCTGCCCACGACCTTCGAAATGCTCTCGACCCCGGCGCCCACGCAGATGTCCATCTTATCGACGATAATCTGCTTGGCCGCGGTGGCGATGCTCATCAGGCCCGACGAGCACTGGCGGTCGATCGTCATCGCCGGAACGCTGACCGGCAGGCCCGCGCGCAGCGCGGCGAGACGCCCGACGTTGGTGCCGGTCGATCCCTGCTGGACCGCGCAGCCCATCACCACATCGTCGATTTCGCCGCCTTCGAGCCCGGCGCGCTCGACCGCGGCCCTGATCGAATAGGCGCCGAGAGTCGCGCCGGTGGTGTTGTTGAACGCGCCGCGTGCCGCCTTGGTCAGCGGAGTACGAGCGGTGGAAACGATGACTGCGTCACGTGACATGATGATGGTCCTTCTCAATTCGTCATCCCCGCATGGGCGAGGATCGCTTGGGTCTGGGTCCGCCCGGGGAGGCCAGCGGTCCCGGACTGGGTCCGGGACGACGCGATCAAACGAACAGCTGGGTGATCCATTCGCAGATCAGCGCGGGCTTGTCCTCGCCCTCGATCTCGATGGTCACTTCGTTGGTCTGCTGCCACTGGCCGGGGCGCTTCTCGATCAGTTCGAGCAGCTTGCTGTGGCTGCGCACCCGCTTGCCCGAACGCACCGGCGAGATGAAGCGCGTCTTGTTGCCGCCGTAGTTGACGCCCATCTTGACATTGTCGATCCGCGCGCCCTCGGTCATCGCGCCGAGTACCGGAAGCAGCGAGAGGGTGAGGAAGCCATGGGCGATGGTCCCGCCGAACGGGGTCATCTTGGCCTTGTCGGGATCGACGTGGATGAACTGGAAATCGCCAGTCGCCTCGGCGAACTTGTTGATGCGGTCCTGGCTGACTTCGAACCAATCGGAAACGCCGATCACTTCACCGGTCTTGGCCTGCAATTCTTGGGGGGTCATCATGCCTCTCCTGCCGATGGGAAAGGCGCTTCATGGCCCAAGCTGGGCCGCTGTGCAACGCGTGTCAGTCCGCCGTTACGGCATCCGCGACCGTGCGCGTGCCAGGCGGTCGCGAATCAGTCGGCTATGCCGCCGGGCGCGGGGCGGCGCCAGCGCGGCGGGCGGACGTTCAGCCAGCGCTGCGCCGGCTTCTCCACCCAGCGGTAGAGCCCCGCCGACACTGCCAGCACAAGCGCCAGATAGCCGCCAAGCCCCGTCCAGCCGAGCTGCAACGTGGCATCGACGAAAGCGATCTTGTAGAAGATGAACAGCACGAAGTGGGACAGGTAGGTCGAATAGCTGATCTCACCCAGATAAGTGAGCGTGGGTCCGCCGATGACCCGGGCGACCATGTTGCGCGCCAGCGACAGGGCGAACAGCAGGCAGAAGAACGTCAGCGGCACGAAGGCCGTTTCAGGCAAGCCGCGATGCACTCCCAGCGCCAGCACCGCCGCACCGCAGGCGGTGGCGGCATAGCTTGCCCATGAAATGTTCCGCCACCGTTGCCAAAGTTGGCACATCAGGCAACCCATGGTGAATTCGGCCAGGCAGCGCCACAGGCCAAGGTGGGTGATGTCTGCGCCAAGGTTGCCATACCCGGCCGCGGCGAACCCCGCGTAGAGCGCCAGTGCCAGCGCCGCGACACCTGCCAGCAGAACCGCCGATGCAACGCGGCTCCAGCGGGCCGCCGCGACAAGCGCGGGGAAAGCCAGATAGGCTGCCAGTTCAGTGCTGATCGACCAGGCCGGATGGTTCCAGCTCAGGTTCCGGGTGAAGCCCCAGTTCTGTACCAGCAGGACATGCAGCGGCAGTTCGCCGAACGGATAGTTGGAGATGTCGCGCCCGGTCGCCGCCAGCAGGGCGACGAAGGCGACGAGTACGGCAAGGATCGCCACGTGCAGCGGCCAGACCCGCGCCAGTCGCCGCCACAGGAACTGGCGGGTCGCGCTCCACCCGCCGGCTTCGATCTTCCCGGCATAGTTGTACCAGATGACGAAGCCCGAAAGCATGAAGAACAGATCGACCGCAAGGTAGCCCTTCGCGAGAACGGCGATCACCGATGCCGGAAACAGCGTCAGCAGCGACAGGCGGATATGGTAGAGGACCACCCCCCAGGCGGCGATGCCGCGAATTCCGGTCAGCGCATCGAGGTGGCGCGGGGCGGAGGGCCGATCCATGTCAGGCCGCCCCGGTCCGCAACACCGGCACCGCGCGTCGCGGGGCATGGCGCGCCGGGCTGTCGATACGGCGCAGGTAGCTCCACAGCCCGCATTGCAGTCCGATCAGCATGAAGATGAACGGCTGGTAGGCGATGCCGACGAACAACGCGCCGAACAGATAGACCAGTTGTGCCTGCTGCAACGCGCTGGCCAGCGGTGCCTGCCATTGCTCGTTCGGGCCGCTGCGCTTCTTCCAGCGCGCACGGATGCGTTCCATCTGCCAAAGACCGAGGAGGTGGAGCCACAGCCACAGCGCCAGCCCCGGCCAGCCCTGTTCGCCCAGCATCTCGAAATAGGCGGAATGGTAGGCGCGGGCCTGATCGTATCCCTCGCTCGTCTCGACCGAAACGTTGTTGCCTTCGCCCTGCGTGGCGACCGTTTCGACCTTGATCCGGTTTCCGCGGTAGGCGTCGAACCCGCCGCCCAGCGGATGGTCCTTCACGTAGTCGAGCGTCCACATCCACACCGCAACCCGGGTCGAGGCCGATTGGTCGGACGTGTGGTTCTCGATGGTCCCCATCCGCTTGGTATAGCTGTCGGGCAGGAACGGAACGGCGATCATCGCCAGGATCGCCGCGCCCGCGACATAGAGGAAGCGGTGCTTGACGCTGCGCAGCGTCAGGATCGCCAGCAGGCCGATGCACAGAAGGCCGGTGCGGGTCTGGGTTCCGATCGGGATCAGCAGGCAGGAAAACGTCAGCGCAATCGCGAACAGCACCGTCAGCTTGCTGCGTGGGAATACCGTGCCATGGCGAACCATCCACCAGATCACCGGGATCAGCGCGACGGCCACAGTCGAAAGGGTCGAGCCTTCGTAGAGCCCGGTGTTGTCGGTGACGAACAGGTGCAGCGTGCCATACCCGCCGCCGCCGCCCAGGGTCTTTATCCCGCCATCTATCACGATCGCGGCGATGGTCAGGATCATGACCAGTGCGGCAGCCTCGATCCGCAGGCGCGTGCGCAACGTCAGCGGCAGGAACAGCGCAAAGACCAGCGCCTTCCACACCCACGACCACTTGGCCGCGGCCTCGACCGGAAAATCGGCGAACAGCGTGCTCAGTCCACAATAGGCGAGCAACGCCACGATCAGGCCCTGGCGCAGGGTAAAGCGGCTATCGCGCTTGTCGTCGATCAGCGCCCAGCCGCCGAAAGCAAACAGGAACGCGATCAGCGAAACCGGAATTTGCGAAAGGAAGCCCCACGAGATCTGCTGCGGCGCCAGGCTGTCGATGTAGAGATAGGCCAGCACCCAGATGAACGACCGACGCAGGCCAAGCGCCAGGAACAGCAGGACAAAGCCGGTCAGCGCCAGGTTAATCACGCTGATGCACCTGCAGGCCCGGCCGTGGCGGCGACGCGACTGTATCCTCGCCGCCCTCCTCGCTGTCGAGATCGGGCCGCCGGACAAGGCGCAGCAACGCAATCACCAGCAGGCCGTGACACAGTGAGAGGGCGAAAATATCCACCATGCCCACGCGCTTAGCGCAAATGCGGTTGACGCGGCGTTAAGCCTTGATCGCCTACAGAAACCGCCATGACCCGGATTCTTCACGTCCTCGATCATTCGTTGCCGTTGCACAGCGGCTATACCTTTCGGACCCGCGCGATCCTCAAGGCGCAGGAGGCGATGGGGCTGGAAGTGCGCGGGATCACCGGGCTGCGCCACGTCGCGGAGGGACCGGATCGCGAAGATGCCGAAGGCCTTGTCTTTCATCGCACCCGCGGCGTCGCCAATGGTCCGCCGGCCTACCGCGAATGGCGCGAGGTCGCGTTGCTCGCTGACGCCATATGCGCCCTGGCGGCGGATTGGCGGCCGGACCTGCTCCATGCCCATTCCCCGGCACTGTGCGGCAAGGCGGCGCTTGTCGCCGGACGCCGGCTGGGCATTCCCGTCGTGTATGAAATCCGTGCCTTCTGGGAGGATGCCGCGGTTTCCAACGGCACCAGCAGCGAGGGCAGCGTCAAGTACCGCCTGACCCGCGCGCTGGAAAGCCATGTGGTGGCCGGAGCCGATGCGGTGGTGACGATCTGCCACGGCTTGAAAAACGATCTGGTCGGACGCGGGACCGCGGCGGACAAGATCACGATCAGTCCAAACGGCGTTGACCTTGCCCTGTTCGGCAAGGCCGTCGCCCCCGATCCCGGGCTGGCAACGCAGCTTGGCCTGGGTGGGGGGCCGGTGATCGGCTTCATCGGGTCGTTCTACGACTACGAGGGGCTGGACGACCTGATCGCGGCGATGCCAGCGTTACTCGCGCGCATTCCCGATGCCCGGCTGCTGATGGTCGGCGGCGGTCCGATGGAGGCGGCGCTCAAGGCCCAGGCCGCCGCCAGCCCCGCCGCAAGCGCGATCCGCTTTGTCGGCCGGGTTCCGCATGCCGAGGTCGAGCGCTACTACGCGCTGGTCGACGTCATGGCCTATCCGCGCAAGAAAAGTCGACTGACCGATCTCGTCACGCCGCTGAAGCCGCTTGAGGCCATGGCCGAGGGCAAGCTGGTGGCCGCCTCGGACGTGGGTGGGCACCGCGAACTGATCACTGACGGCGTGACCGGCACCCTGTTTGCGCCCGACAATCCTCATGCCTGCGCTCTCGCCCTCGCAGCCCTGCTGGCCGACCGCTCCGGGTGGGACGCACGCCGCGCCGCCGGGCGCAACCACGTTGCGGCAAGTCACGATTGGGCAAGAAATATTTATCGTTATCAAGATGTTTACCAAACCCTCCTAACCAGAAACGTGGATCGTCGCACCCGCGCTGCTGCCTGAAGCTTGCGGCCCGGGGGGCGGCGGCAGAAGTCTGATAAAACGGGGTTTCTCGATCGTGGTCAAACAGCAGCGCAAGGCGACCAAGTCCAAGCCGATCACTGCCAATCCGCTGTTCCCGGCGGTAGCCGCGCTGTGGTGCGCGGCAGCGCTGGGCGGAGCCAGCCTGGCGCTTCGCAGTTCGCTGCTTGAAGCCCTGGTCATCAAGAGCCGGATCGACCTGATCGTCCCGGCCGCCGCGCCGCCGTTGGGCATCACCGCGCGAATCCTGATCGCCCTCATTCTCGCCGCGCTCGGGGCCGTACTCGGCACGGTGCTCGCCCGCCGCATCGCGCGTCCGAAAGCCAGTGTGCGCGAACGCAAGCGCGGCGCACGCAGCACTGATTCCGCCGAGCCGCGCTTCCGCGCCCGCGACAGCCATCCCGATGCCCCGGCCCGCCGCCCGATCTCCGCGCACGAGGAACTGGGCGAAGATATCATGCCCGAAGTCGTTGCTGCCGAACCCGGCCAGTTGCTCGGTCGCCGCCGTGCGCTCACCATGTCGGAGGAACCGGCCAGCTTCATTCCGCACGAGCTGGCGCCGCTGCCAGGTGGTCAACCCCAGATACTCGATCTCGCCGGTGCCGAACTCGATCAAATCGAGCCGCAGTCTTTCGCCATCGTTTCGAGCGATCGTCCGGCAACGGAAGCGCCCGATCTCAACGCGTACGAGGATGCGGAGCCGGAGGAAGTCGCCACGGGCGATCGAGCCCCGGGTGAGCCCGACGCGCCGGACTGGAACCTGGAGCAGGGTGTTGTTCCCTCCCAACCTGTTGCCGCTGCCGGGCCAGCGGCCGATTCCGACTTCGACGCCCCGCGCCAGATCTTCCAGAATGTCGCCGAGTCCGCCGAAGATACCCGCCCTGCCCTCGATGATCACCTCAAGGCCGGACGCCAGGTATTCGGGGTCGGTCCGGTCGAACCGCAAGAGCCCTCCGCCCGCCAGATTTTCGGCCAGGGAACCACTGAAAGCCAGGTTGCGACCGAATTCGTCGAGAGCCTGGGTTACAAGACCAAGGTATTCGATACCGCGCCCGCCCAGCCGCTGTTCGCCGCCCGCCAGTCAGAAGCCCGCGGCGGCCAGTCGGAGATGCCGCCGGCCGAGCCAACGGTCGAGGCATCGAACGAGACAGCCTTTGCCGCTGCCGAACCGTTGCCGCCGATCGCGGATCTCGGCATGACCGACCTTGCCGCCCGGCTACAGGATTCGATGAAGCGCCGCCGTGCCGCCCGGGCCGCAGGCTCACCGGCGTCGGTGCCGGAATCCGCACCGTCGGAGACACGCCCGCCGCTCGGCGCGATCAGCCCGCCCATGGCTCCGCTGGCACCGGCCGCCACAGGGCCGGTCGCTCCGTTGGAGCCTGCTCCCGTCATCGCGGCCCCATCGTTCGCCCCCCTGCCCGTCTTTGCCCCGTCGCCTGTGGAACCGGATTCGGCTGCGGCCGTGGCGATCGTGCCTCCCTTGCCACCAACATTGCCGGTGGCATTGAGGCCCATCGCGTTCGACGACCTGGCGGATGACGAGGACGATACGCTCGCCAGCCTGCTGCCGCCCCGGCACCGGCAGGCAGAGCCCACGCCGGTTGTCCGGCCCAAATCTCAGCCGAATACACCCGTGCCCGTGGCTCCCGAGGCTCTGGAGGAGACAGCCGGTCCCGTTGATGAGATCGAGCCTGCCGCCGAGGAAGGCTACGCCTCGCTCCTGCGCCTCAACCCGCACCTGCCGCGCAACCCGTTCGTGCGGATCGAAGAGCCGGAAGAGGGATCGGGCACCGTCGAACCCGTGGTGATTTTCCCCGGCCAGGCCCCGCGCGTGACGCTTGGCGTGCAACCGCTCGCCCCGGTGTTCGACGTGGCTCCGGTGGAATCGCGTTCGGCGGAGGAACCCGTATCGTTCCGTCGTTTCGATGCGCCGACCAGCGCCAGCGCGGGTCAGGCCGTGGCCAGCAATCCGTCGGCGCCCGAGATCGACCACGAAGAAGCAGAGCGCGCGCTGCGCGCTGCGCTGTCCAACCTGCAACGGATCAGCGGCGCCGCCTGAGCTGCTTGCCGCCTTCGCGCTGAAATCCTATTCAATGCGGCGTCCGGTCTGTGCCGGGTGCCGCGCGTCTATTCGCAGTTGCAAAAACAGCTTCCTGTCGCCATGGGATAGGCTCGCGCAATTATCGCTGCGTAACGCGGCCAGGTAAGTTGTGCTTAATTGCCGGAAATCCGCGATTTGCGTGCCAGCGCGCTGCGAATCACGGTGTCTGGCGCGATAAGGATGGACGGGTTCGATGGGTTTTCCGGCGCCTCAGGGTCTTTACGATCCGCGCAATGAGCATGACGCATGCGGTGTGGGCTTCGTCGCCCATATCAAGGGCGAGCAGAGCCATGCCATCGTCACCCAGGCCCTCGAAATTCTCAAGAACCTCGATCACCGCGGCGCGGTCGGCGCCGACCCACTGCTGGGCGACGGTGCGGGAATCCTGATCCAGCTTCCCGACGTGCTGTTCCGCAAGTGGGCCGGCGGCGAAGGGCTGAAGCTGCCTGCGCTTGGCGACTATGCCGTGGCGATGTGCTTCCTGCCGCGCGAACAGGCGGCGCGCGATTTCGTCATCGGCACCTTTGAAAAGTTCATCGCCAA
>JAGWUU010000403.1 GCA_028868335.1 Sphingomonadales bacterium
CAATCCGAACTTGGCCGCGCTGTAAGCGGTTCGCATCGGGGCGCCGACCTTCCCGGCAATCGAGGAAATCATCGCGATCCGCCCGCTGCCACGCGCCACCATGCGCGCCAGCAAGGCCTGGGTCAGCGCGATCGGGGCAAGCAGGTCCACCGCGATGATCCGGTCATAGACGTCGAACGCGGTATCGACCGCCAGCGAGCGTTGGGAAATCCCGGCATTGTTGACCAGCAGGTCGATCCCGCCGGACCATTCCCACGCCTTGTCCGCGGCGGGCAGGATCGCTGCCTGGTCGGTCGCCTCGAACGGCAGGATCAGACAGTCGCCGCCGCATTCCGCCGCAACGCCTTCCAGCGAGGACACATTGCGGCCGGACAGCACGAGCCGGACACCCTGCTTCGCCAGGGCGCGAGCCATCGCCGCGCCAATGCCGGACGACGCGCCGGTGATCCATGCGGCTTGTCCTGAGAATTTCATCGGCAAGTCTCCTCGTCTGAATGTGTCAGTCGCTGCGGGTCAACGGCTTGCGGGGAAGGGGGATGAATTCTTCCTCGTCGCCCGGCACCTTGGGAAAGCGCCCGTCCTCCCAGTCATGCTTGGCCTGGTTGATCCGCTCACGAGAGGAACCGACGAAGTTCCACCAGACATGGCGGGGCGTCCGGAAGGCCTCGCCCCCAAGCAGCATGATCCGCCCGCCAGCGCCAGAGGTCAGCCGCATCGCCGTTCCCGGCGCCAGCACCGCCAGCGTGTAGAGTTGCAGCGGCTGGCCATTGATGCTCGCCTCGCCACCGACAAGCATGACGGCGCGTTCGTCCGCATCGGCGTCGATGGGAATTGCGCCACCGGGAGCGAGTACGATCTCGGCGTATATCGTCGCCGCGTGCTGGGTTGTCGCCGCTGTCTTGCCCCACAGCGTTCCCATGATCACCCGCGCCGTCGCGCAGCCGTCCTCGATCAGCGGAAGGTCGGCGCGCGATTCGAAGGCGGGGGCGCAATCCTCATGCCCGTCCGGCAGAGCCAGCCAGGTCTGCATGCCGTACATCGGCTTGGGCCGGTCACGTTCCTCGGGCAGGCCGCGCTCGGAATGGACGATGCCCGCGCCCGCGGTCATCAGGTTGACCTGTCCGGGCCGGATGGTCGCGAAGTTACCGAGACTGTCGCGATGGTTGATCGCTCCTTCAAACAGCCATGTCACCGTGGCGAGGCCGATGTGCGGGTGCGGTCGCACGTCCATCGCTTGGCCGGACGGAATGATCGCAGGTCCGAATTGGTCGACGAAAATGAACGGTCCGACCATCACCTGCCGGGGTGAGGGCAGCACCCGCCGCACTTCGAACGCACCAAGGTTGTGGCCGACGGGCTCGATCGTGGTGAGGATGGTCATGCTGTTTCTCCCGGCGCGCGTGCCCTGATCGCCAGCGCGTGGACCCGCTGGCCGGGAATGTCGCCCAATGCTCGGTTGATCATGCGCTGACGGTCCAGCCGCGACTTTCCTGCGAAGGCATTGCTTTCGATCTCGATCGTGAAATGGCTTTCACCCGAACCGTCATCGCCTGAATGGCCGTGGTGGCGGGCGCTGTCGTTG
>JAGWUU010000404.1 GCA_028868335.1 Sphingomonadales bacterium
ATCGCGCCGTTGTCGATGAACACCTGAGCCGCGACCTGGGCGAGACGCAGGTACTCGTCCCTATGCCCCTCCGGCACCGGGATCAGGAAGCCATCGACGTAGCTCATTGGGCGTTTTCCTGAACGGATACCTCGCCCGAGGCGGCGGCGGGGTCCATCCAGAACGGTTCCCAGACGTGTCCGTCGGGATCGACGATGGTGCGCTGGTACATGAAGCCATGGTCCTCGGGCGGGTTGACGTCGGCGGTCCCGCCACACGCTGCCCCGGCTTCGACAATCCGGTTGACCTCACCGCGATCGTCAACAGCCAGCGCCAGCGACACTTCGCTCGATCCGCTGTCGGGAATCGGCCGGGTGGTGAACGTCCGCCACTTGGCGTGGGTAAGCAGCATCACGTGGATCGCCTCGCTCCACACCATGCAGGCGCCAGCTTCATCGCTGAACTGCGGATTGTGAGTGAAGCCCAGCGTTTCATAGAATCGCCGCGACCGTGACAGATCGGTCACCGGCAGGCTGACGAAGATCATTTTGGTCATGGCGCGTTCTCCCGTCCTCTTTCATTGAACAACAGTTCGAAATAGCGGCGCAGATGGCCCAGCGCTTCCCGCCCCGTCGCGGCAGATTCGGCTGGATCCTGCGACTTGGCGAGGATGAAGGCACCCTGGATCACGGTCTGCACCTGGCGGGCCAGGCTGGCGGCAGAGGTGCCGGTAACGCCAGCGTCGGCGATCGCTTCGGCCAGATCGGCTTCCAGCGCGCGGGCGTTGCCCATGATGCTCGCCTCACAGGCGCGGCGAATCGGTTCGCTCGTCCGAAAGCTTTCCTGGAGCATGGTGCCGGCGACGCAGGAAAACTCTTCCGGCGCCCCACCGACAAGTGCGATGCGCAGGTCGATATAGCCGAGCACACGGTCAACGGCGCGGGCGTGGTGATGATAGGGCGCCTCCGCGAAAAACCCTCCGGTGCTGGTTGACCAGTAGCCTGCAAGGGCAACGCCAAGCGCTTCCTTTGAGGCGAAATGGTGGAAAAACGCGCCCTTCGTCACTCCGGCCGCCGAGCATAGCTGATCGACCGAAGTGCCCGCGAAGCCCTGGCGGCGCACCAGCTTTACCCCGGCCTCAAGCAGCCTGTCGCGTGCGCCTTGCGGTTCGGGACGGAAAGGCCGATTCGGAACCATGCGTCGACGATACCGACCGGTTGGTATGTAGGTCAAGCAAATGCGGCGGCCCGGCGCATTCGCTTCAGTTCAGGTGGCGAGTACCCGGTTCATGATCTTTGCCTCGACCGCAGCAACCTTTTGCCAGGAAGGACGCGCCTTGACCCGCTCGTACCATGCCGCAGCGCGAGGATGGCTGGCAGTTTCCGGTTCCAGTCCGACATAGCCGAGCGAACGCAGCCCGCTGGCTACGGAAACGTCCCCGATGCTGAAATCGCCGCCCGTCAGCCAGCCGTCGCCGCACTGGCCTTCGAGGTAGTCCAGCACCGGGCCCAGTTCCTTGAGGCCCTGCTCGGCCACGGCATCGTCACCTGCAATGCCCAGGAAGGTCGGGCCAACGAAACGGTTGAACAGCACTTTGCCTC
>JAGWUU010000137.1 GCA_028868335.1 Sphingomonadales bacterium
TCCTCGGGCGTGGGCTCGCGGCCCTGCTCGTGGAGGAACTGGCGGCTGGTGCGGACCAGCTTGTTGATCGTCTCGATCATGTGGACCGGGATGCGGATCGTGCGCGCCTGATCGGCGATCGAGCGGGTGATCGCCTGCCGGATCCACCACGTTGCATAGGTGCTGAACTTGTAGCCGCGACGGTATTCGAACTTGTCGACCGCCTTCATCAGGCCGATGTTGCCTTCCTGAATGAGATCAAGGAATTGCAGGCCACGGTTGGTGTATTTCTTGGCGATCGAGATCACCAGGCGCAGGTTCGCCTCAACCATTTCCTTCTTGGCGATCCGCGCCTCGCGCTCGCCCTTCTGGACCATGTTGACGATCCGGCGGAACTCGCTGAGCGACATGCCGGTGGCGGCGGCGATATCCGCGATTTCGGCGCGGATGCGCTCAACCGCGTTGGCCTCGTTGGCGGCGAAGGCTGCCCACTTCTTGTCCTTGGTGGACTGGGTCTGGAGCCAGCCATCATCAAGCTCACGCCCGACATAGCTGTCGAGGAAGTCCTTGCGGTTGACCTTGTGGCGCTCGGCCAGGCGCAGCATCTGGCCGCCCAGCGCGGTCAGGCGGCGGTTGAAGGCATAGAGGTTGTCGACCAGGTATTCGATCTTGGTCGCGTGGAACTGGACCGATTCGACCTGCGCGGTGAGGTCTTCGCGCAGGTCCTGATATGACCGCTCCTTGGCTGGCGGGAAGGCACCGCCCGCGCCCATCACCTCGAGCCGGTCCGACTGAATCTTCTCGAACTTGCGAAACAGCGAGGTGATCTCGGCGAACTTCTCGAGCGCCTGCGGCTTGAGCGCGGCCTCCATCTGGGCGAGGCTAAGGGTGTTGTCCTCCTCGTCGTCGTCGGCGGGGCGGCGGGCGCGGCGTTCGATGCCGTCCTCGTCCTCGTCACCGTCGGCGGATTCCTCCTCCTCGATGTCCTCTTCCTCCTTGTAGGAGGGACCGGCGGTCTTTTCGCTGATCTCGCCGTCGTCCTCTTCCTCGCCGTCTTCGGAGAGGTTTTCAGGCTGCGGCTCCTTCGACAGCATGGCGTCGAGATCGAGGATCTCGCGAAGCTGCATTTCCTCGTTGTTGAGGGCTTCGGACCACTGGATGATCGCGTGGAAGGTGATCGGGCTTTCGCACAGCCCGAGGATCATGGTGTCGCGCCCGGCCTCGATCCGCTTGGCGATGGCGATTTCGCCTTCGCGGCTGAGCAGTTCGACCGCGCCCATCTCGCGCAGGTACATCCGCACCGGATCATCGGTGCGCTCGATCGTTTCCTTCTTTTTGACGAGATCGGGCCGCTCGGCCATGCCGTCGGGCTGCTCGTCAACCTCGTCGACGTCTTTCTCGTCAGGATCGACGGCATCCTCGTCGCTTTCGACGATGTTCACGCCCATCTCGCTGATCGCGGACATGATGTCCTCGATCTGCTCGGAACTCATCTGATCCTGCGGCAACGCCTCGTTGAGTTCGTCAACCGTGATCACGCCGCGCCGCTTGGCACGGGCGATCAGCTTCTTGATCGAGGCTTCGTTGAGATCGATCAGGGGCGCATCGCCGCCTTCCTTCTCGGTGCCGGTAAAATCTTCGTCCATCAGTCCGCCATTTTATCAATCTTGTGGTGCCGTTCCTTGCGGAGCGGCGGATCGCGCGGAGGCCATTTGCCTTAGACGCGAATCGAATTCCAGCTTTCTCTTCAGCAATCGTTGCTGCTCGGCATAGGCCCCTTCCGAAAGGTCCCGCTCAAACCGCGCGGTTGCCTCTGCCAGCGCCGCATCGAGTGCCGGTCTTTCGACCAGCAGCGCGATCGCCTGGGCAAGGTCCGCACGGGCCGCTTCGGGTGCGGCGTCGTCGACCAGGAAGCCGAACCGCAGCGAGGCATATTCTTCGGGGCCGGGGGCTACCAACCCCCGTTCCGACAATATGGTGGCAAGTGCCTCAGTTTCAAGCGCCGCGCCATCATCAACCGCATCGACCAGCGCGGCAAACCGCGGATCGCTGAGCGGGGCGTGGGCGATGAGATCGGCGTGGCGCTCCAGTTCACCCGGATGACGCAGCAAACCGGCGAGAACGGCGGCGGACAGCGCATCGCGCGCACCCTTGCCGGTTGCACGGCGCAGGCGCCCGGTCTGCGCCGGGTCGCGCACCGGCACCGGCGGAGCGCTGCGGCGGCCTGGCTGCCAGGCGCGTTCCTCGCGGCGGGGAAAGGCGAACGACGAGAATCGCTCAAGCAAATCCCGCCGATAGAGCGCCTTGATGTCCTGGTCTGCGATTGTATCGACATGGGCCATCAGCCGCGCTTTCAACCCGGCCTTGTCCTCGGGCGAGGCAAGAGGCGCGGCATCGCGTTCATGTTCCCACAGCACCTCGATCAACGGGCGCGCCTGTTCCAGCAACGCCTCCATGCCCCGGGCACCGTCGCGCTTGGTCACGTCGTCCGGGTCCATGCCTGTCGGAAGCCGGACGATGCGCAGCGAATGAGCGGGGCGGAGCAGGGGCAAGGCGCGGGTCACGGCGCGCATCGCGGCGCGCTGTCCGGCGGCGTCACCATCGAAGCACAGCACCGGATTTTCCACCAACCGCCACAGCATCTCGATCTGCCGCTCGGTCAGCGCCGTGCCGAGCGGGGCGACGGCATCCTCGATCCCCGCCGCGGCAAGCGCGATCACGTCCATGTAGCCTTCTACCACCACGACGCGCCCGCTCTTGCGGCTGGCAGGCCCGGCGCGGTGCAGGTTGTAGAGCGTGCGGCCCTTGTCGAACAGCGGCGTATCGGGGGAATTGAGGTACTTGGGCGCATCGGTTTTCTGCGCATCCAGGATGCGCCCGCCAAATGCGATCACCCGCCCGCGCGCGTCCTCGATCGGCAGCATCAGCCGCCCGCGGAACCGGTCGTAGGGCTCCCTCTCGTCGACCGCGATGCGCAGCCCGGCTTCGATCAGCAGGCTCTCGGGAAACTGCCTGAGCGCCTCCTTGAGCGCCTGCCGTCCCTCGGGCGCATAGCCAAAGCCGAAACGCTCGACCGTGCGGGCATTGAACCCGCGCGTCGCAAGATAGGCGCGCGCCTTCGCTCCCTCGTCGGAAGCCAGTCGCTCCACGAACCACGCCTGGGCCGCCGCCATCACATCGTGGAGCGTGTTGGCCTGTTCGGCGCGCTGGGCGGCACGCGGATCCGGGGCGGGGACTTCCATCCCGGCTTCGGCCGCCAGTTCCTTGATCGCGTCCATGAAGGCCAGGCCGCGCTGGTCAGTCATCCAGCGAATCACGTCGCCATGAGCCCCGCAGCCGAAGCAGTGGTAGAACCCCTTCTGGTCGTTGACCGTGAAGCTGGGCGACTTCTCGTTGTGGAACGGGCAGCAGGCCTTGAACTCATGCCCCGCCTTGGTCAGCCGCGTCGTCCGCCCGATAACGCCGGAAAGCGTCACGCGCGCGCGCAGTTCGTCAAGCCATTGCGGGGAGAGGGCCATGGTGTTCGCGGTGTCTCGACTGCGCTCGACACGAACGGGTGTGGGAGCTTGGGTGGATTATAGATTGCCTACTCACTACCTCCGTTCGTGTCGAGCGAAGTCGAGACACGCTCATGCGGTGGCCGGGCAAAGTGCGATACCTTTTGCCAATCGCCTGCGATCAGGGCTTCCTTCTTGGCGCGAGACCAGCCGCCTACCCGCACTTCGGCCTCGATCGCCTCTATCCGCGTCAGGAAATCCGCAGCCCAGACAAATTCAACCGGACGTCGCTGCGATGTGAACCGGCAATATCCACCTACATGGTGCTCCGCAATTCGGCGATCGAGGTCATCGGTGTGGCCGGTGTAATACTTCCCGTCGGCGCAGCGCAGGAGGTAGCACCAGAAGGCCATGTTAGCGTCCCCGCGTCTCGACTTCGCTCGACGCGAACGGAGGTTGGAACGATGAAATCATAACAACATCCGTTCGTTTCGAGCGCAGTCGAGAAACAGTCAGCCCAACGCCGCCTTCACCAGCCCGCTGGCCTTACCCATGTCGATCTCGGTGCCGTGGCGCGCTTTCAACTCGGCGATGACCTTGCCCATGTCCTTCATGCCCGATGCGCCAAGCTCTGCCTTGATCGCCTCGATCGCGGCCTTGACCTGATCCTCGCCCATCTGCTGGGGGAGGAACTCCTCGATCACCACCAGTTCGCTCTTCTCGGCGTCGGCCAGTTCCTGCCGCCCGCCCTGTTCGTAAAGCGTGATCGATTCGCGGCGCTGCTTGGCCATCTTCTGCAGCACATCGACGACGATCACGTCGTCGTCCGGCACGGTCGCCGCGGTGCGCAGTTCGATGTCCTTGTCCTTGAGCTTGGCCAGGATGAGGCGAACGGCGGCGAGGCGGGGCTTGTCGCCCCCTTTCATGGCCGAAACTTGCGCGGCCTTGATGGAATCACGAAGCATGGTGTCCCTTGAATTGGTTTGCATTGGGGAAAGCATGCCATCTAGCCCAAAGATTCCGGTTTTCATAGGTTGACGGTAGGGGGGAAGGGGTCTAGCCGCCGAGCCTTAGCGACATCGCTGGAACCTACTTACGGAGCGCCCCTCAAATGGCTGACGCCGCCTCTTTGCACGCACCCGGACCGCAGGGTGCGACGGGAGTCCTTGTGCTCGCCGATGGCACGGTGCTTTGGGGCAAGGGATTTGGCGCGGAAGGCGCGGCGGTGGGCGAAGTCTGCTTCAACACCGCGATGACCGGGTACGAGGAGATCATGACCGATCCCTCCTACGCGGCGCAGATCGTGACCTTCACTTTCCCGCACATCGGGAATGTCGGCGTCAATGACGAGGATCTGGAAAGCCAGGTCGACGGCGCAGTCGGCTGCGTGGTGCGCGAGGACGTAACCGCGCCGAGCAACTTCCGCAGTCAGGCCACCTTTGGCGAGTGGCTGGCGGGCAAGGGCAAGATCGGCCTGTCGGGCATCGACACCCGCGCGCTGACCCGCCGCATCCGCCTATCCGGCGCGCCCAACGCGGTGATTGCCCACAGCGCCGATGGCAAGTTCGACATCAAGGCGCTGGTCAAGCGTGCGCAGGAGTGGCCGGGGCTGGAGGGCATGGACCTCGCCCGTGTCGTGTCGCGGCACGATCGGCAGGAATGGGAAGGTGGCACCTGGGCACTGGGCAAGGGCTATGCCCGTAGCCCGCGCAGCAAGCGCCCGCATGTCGTGGCGATCGACTACGGCGCCAAGGACAATATCTTCCGCAACCTCGATCACGCAGGGGCGCATGTTACCGTGGTGCCCGCGCAGACCAGCCTTGAGGATGTGCTGGCACTTCAGCCGGACGGCGTGTTCCTCTCCAACGGTCCGGGCGATCCGGCGGCGACGGGAATCTATGCGGTGCCGGTGATCCAGGGCCTGCTCGAACGCGACGTGCCGCTGTTCGGGATCTGCCTCGGCCACCAGATGCTCGGCCTCGCGGCAGGAGCGACCACCACCAAGATGCACCAGGGCCACCGCGGCGCCAACCATCCGGTCAAGCGACTTGAGGACGGCGTGGTCGAGATCACCTCGATGAACCACGGGTTTGCCGTGGACAACGCCGCGCTGCCCGAGGGCGTGGAGGAGACGCACGTGTCGCTGTTCGATGGGAGCAACTGCGGGATCGCGATCAAGGGCAAGAAGGCGTTCGGGGTGCAGTACCACCCCGAGGCGTCGCCGGGGCCGCAGGACAGTTTCTACCTGTTTGAGCGGTTTGTGGGGATGTTGGGGTGATGGAGGTCAAGCGTGCTGAAGTGAAGAATATGACGCTCCAGCACCTCTACGAGAGAGTGCGGAAAGGCACTGGCGATAAAGAGGCTAGCGCTAGTACAATTCGTCGGTCTTTGGGCCTGAAAAACGATGTGTCTACTGCGTACTTGGAGGTTTTGCTCGAGTCCCTTCTTGACGATCGCTACGTAAGGATCGATGGGCGAAGTCGCTTTGCTATTACGGAAGAAGGCATTGAATTTATCGAATCTGGTTGGGCCTTCTCTCAAGAGCACTACAATATTACGGATTCCTGGAATAAGCCGGATGGAGAGCAGACACTTACTGTCAGTGCAATCCAATCCGTTCAGCAGCACCTACGTCAATGCATTATATTAATCGATGCAACGGATTTTAGCCAGGAAGAAAAGGCGCAAATCGTTGGTTTGATTAGAATCTGCGAGCAGATCGTAAACCTGCCGACACCCAAGTTGGGTTTGCTCAAGCGCATCTTGAGCTGGCTTAAAGAGATCAAAGAACTGCTGCCTTTGATTGAAGCCGCATTGAAGTTGATCGGAAAAGCATAAATGCCCAAACGCACTGACATCTCCTCGATCCTCGTCATTGGCGCCGGCCCGATCATCATCGGCCAGGCCTGTGAGTTCGACTACTCCGGCACCCAGGCGATCAAGGCGCTGAAGGAGGAGGGCTACCGCGTGGTCCTCGTCAACTCCAACCCGGCGACGATCATGACCGATCCCGAGTTCGCCGACGCGACCTATATCGAGCCGATCACCCCCGATGTGGTCGCCAAGATCATCGAGAAGGAACGGCCGGACGCGCTGCTCCCGACGATGGGCGGGCAGACCGCGCTCAATACCGCGCTCGCCCTGTTCAACGACGGCACGCTCGCCAAGTTCGGCGTGACCATGATCGGCGCCGATGCCGACGCCATCGACAAGGCCGAGGATCGCCAGCGCTTCCGCGAGGCGATGGACAAGATCGGGCTGGAATCGGCACGCTCCGGCGTCGCCCATACGGTTGACG
Organism: Sphingomonadales bacterium; assembly: GCA_028868335.1. Lineage (GTDB taxonomy): Bacteria > Pseudomonadota > Alphaproteobacteria > Sphingomonadales > Sphingomonadaceae > Novosphingobium. Next base: position 6,775 of record JAGWUU010000137.1, read on the forward strand.
AGGCGTTCGCCGTGCTGGAACGCACCGGGCTGCCCTCGATCATCCGCCCCAGCTTTACCCTGGGCGGCACCGGCGGCGGCGTGGCCTACAACAAGGCCGAGTTCGAGCAGATCGTGCGCTCCGGCCTCGATGCCTCACCCACCACCGAGGTTCTCATCGAAGAGAGCCTGTTGGGGTGGAAGGAATACGAGATGGAAGTCGTGCGCGATCGGCACGACAACGCCATCATCATCTGCTCGATCGAGAACGTCGATCCGATGGGCGTCCATACCGGAGATTCGATCACCGTCGCCCCGGCGCTGACGCTGACCGACAAGGAATACCAGATCATGCGCAACGCCAGCATCGCGGTGCTGCGCGAGATCGGGGTGGAAACCGGCGGGTCGAACGTCCAGTTCGCGGTCAATCCCGCCGATGGCCGCCTGATCGTGATCGAGATGAACCCGCGCGTCTCGCGTTCGTCTGCGTTGGCCTCGAAGGCTACCGGATTCCCGATCGCCCGCGTCGCCGCCAAGCTGGCGGTAGGCTACACGCTCGACGAGTTGACCAACGAGATCACCGGGGCGACGCCTGCCAGTTTCGAACCCAGCATCGACTACGTCGTCACCAAGATCCCGCGCTTTGCCTTCGAAAAGTTCAAGGGCGCCGAAGCGGTGCTGTCCACCGCGATGAAGTCGGTGGGCGAAGTCATGGCGATCGGCCGCAACTTCAAGGAATCGATGCAGAAGGCTCTGCGCGGTCTTGAAACCGGGCTCGACGGGTTCAACCGCGTGGTCACGCTGGAAGGAGCGGGGCGCGACGAGATCACCGCCTCGCTGTCCCGGCAAACCCCGGACCGCCTGCTGGTGGTCGGCCAGGCCTTTCGTGAAGGGTTCAGCGTGGACGAGGTTCACGCCATCACCCACTACGACAAGTGGTTCCTGCGCCACATCGCCGAAATCATCGCCGAGGAAGATGCCATCAAGGCCGACGGCCTGCCCAACGATGCCGTCGGGCTGCGCCGCCTCAAGGCCATGGGCTTTTCCGACAAGCGCCTTGCGACCCTTGCCGTGCGCGGGATCGGCGTGGCCGGCGGGCTTGGCGAAACCAGCGCCAAGCGTTCCGGCCTGCTGCACGATGCGCTGAAGGCGATGGCGGGCGCGACCAGCGAGAGCGAAGTGCGCGAACTGCGCGATCGGCTTGGCGTCCATCCCGTATTCAAGCGCATTGACAGTTGCGCCGCTGAGTTCGAGGCGATCACGCCCTACATGTATTCAACCTACGAAGCCCCCAGCTTCGGCGAGCCCGAGAACGAGGCATTCCCCTCCGACCGGCGCAAGATCGTGATCCTCGGTGGCGGTCCGAACCGCATCGGGCAGGGCATCGAGTTCGACTATTGCTGCGTCCACGCCTGCTTCGCGCTGAGCGAAGCCGGGTTCGAGACGATCATGGTCAATTGCAACCCGGAAACGGTTTCGACCGACTACGACACGTCGGACCGGCTCTATTTCGAGCCGCTGACCGC
>JAGWUU010000138.1 GCA_028868335.1 Sphingomonadales bacterium
TTGGCCTTTTCCTCGTTACCGGCGTAGTTGGCGATTACGGTATGACCCTGTTTTTGCAGGCGCAGGCAGATCGCCTCGCCAATGCCCCTGGTGCCGCCGGTTACGATCGCCACACGCGCCATGCCTTCATCCTTTCCCGAACAACGGAGTGATTCCGTTACGGTAAGCTTAGGCACCGCCCTGCGCTCGGGCAAGCGGGACGCATACGTAAATTGGTCGTAGGCCCAAAGTCGAGTGTCCGCTCAGAAGCGGAACTGCGTGCCGACGTAAACCGCCTGTGATTCCTGCTTGCCTTCGGTCAACGGATCGATGCGATTGCGTTCGGAGGAATAGCGAACGCCCGCGGTGACGTTGAGGTTGCCGGTCACGCGGTAGCTGCCGCCCAGATCGACGGTCTGGTCGCCCTGGCCTTCAAGGGTGCGCGGGCTGCGTCCGGCACGGGAACGCTCATCAAGTTCGATCCGCGGGCTGAACCGCGACGGATCGGATGGAGCGCCGGGCGCCAGCGTATAGGCTGACAGGTTCGGCGCGTAGGATCTGCGGCTGTCACTCACCCCGCCCTGCGCAAGCGTCTTTCCGCTGCGCGTCACGCCAAGGCTGTAGGCGGTCGGCGCGATCTTGATGCTGGACCCGTTGCCTGCCGACTGCACCGGACCACGCACCACGATCTCGCGAGTCGCTGGCGAGTTGAGCCGGACCGCCACAGTCAGCGAGCGGTCCATCCGGCTGGGCATCGCGGCTGGCGTGAACTGGAAAGTCCGTCCCTTGGACAGCGCCCGGACCGTGATCGAGCGGGCAAGGCGTGGATCAACCTCGGCCGGACGGAATCCGCCGGGCCGGGCGGGATCGCTGTCGATCAGCGGTTGCTGGTCAAACCGGCTGGACAGGGCAAGCACGGCGCTGGGCAAGGCAAGCATGCCGACCGTGCCGGCCAGCAACACCGCCGCCGCGCCGTTGCGTCGTCCACCGGGTTGCACCGCCTGCGCCGTCACCTCGGCCATCGCCTTGTCCAAACCTCCTTCGTGCGGCAGGCGACTCTGCCTGCTCGCCGTCGATTTTCGCGCCGATTGCGCCGAATTCCAAGCGCTAAGTGGGGATCAGCGGCTGAATTCGGCGTGAACCGGGCCGGGATCATTCAGCGGGGGTTCACGGCTCGGGCCCGCATTAGCCGGGCAAAGCGGGCTTGCTGCCTTCGCCGCCTCGGTTATAGAGGCTGCGATGCGCGGGGGCGGCCTGCCCCCGGCTTGAACGCCCATTCACAGGATCTGGAACGACGATGACTGGCAGCACCCTTACCGGCCCCACCACCTTTACCCGACTGGGGCGCGCCGGACTTGTCGCCTTGACTGCGCTCGCGCTGGTCAGTTGCGGTCACAAGAGCCGTCCGAAGGCCGATCTTGCCGCGTCGAAAATCACCACCATCGGGGTGAACTCCTACCTGTGGCGCGCAAGCCTTGAAGCGCTGAGCTTCATGCCGCTGCTCCAGACCGACAGCAACGGCGGGGTAATCGTGACCGACTGGTACGCCAACCCCAACAACCCGAACGAGCGGATGAAGGTGACGGTCACGATCCTCGACCAGGATCTGCGCGCCGATGCGCTGCGCGTCGCCGCAAGCCGCCAGGTCAATCAGGCGGGCGTGTGGGTCGATGCGCCGGTTCAGGCTGCCACGATCCAGAAGCTGGAAGACGTTATCCTCACCAAGGCCCGCGACCTGCGCCGCAACGGTGTCGGGTAAGGGACGACAGGCTGACCACCAATAGCGGCTTGCGCAGGAAAGCCGAGAAACTAAAGGGACCGGCATGACCGATAGTCCTGCCGAACCCGTCCGTTTCGATCCCGCCACCGCCGATCCGCGCTGGCAGGCGGTGTGGGACGAGCGCCAATCGTTCCGCGCCGATGACGCCAGCGCCAAGCCGCGCAGCTACGTGCTGGAAATGTTCCCCTACCCTTCGGGGCGGATCCACATCGGCCACGTCCGCAACTACACGATGGGTGACGTGCTCGCCCGCTACAAGCGGATGAAGGGCTTTGAGGTGTTGCACCCGATGGGCTGGGACGCCTTCGGGATGCCGGCCGAAAACGCCGCGATGGAAAAGGGCGTCCACCCGGGCGGCTGGACCCGGCAGAACATCGCGACGATGAAGGCGCAGCTCAAACGGCTCGGCTTCGCGCTCGACTGGAGCCGCGAACTGGCGACCTGCGAGCCAGACTACTACGGCCACGAGCAGGCGCTGTTCCTCGACCTTTACGAGGCTGGGCTGGTGTACCGCAAGGAATCGGCGGTCAACTGGGACCCGGTCGACATGACCGTGCTGGCCAACGAGCAGGTGATCGACGGGCGCGGCTGGCGCTCGGGCGCGCTGGTCGAAAAGCGCAAGCTCAGCCAGTGGTTCCTCAAGATCACCGAGTTTGCCGAGGAACTGCTCGACGGGCTGGGCGATCTCAAGGATTGGCCGGAAAAGGTCCGGCTGATGCAGGAAAACTGGATCGGCAAGAGCCAGGGGCTCGAGTTTTCGTTCAAGGTGCTGCCCTCCGCGCAGGGCGAGGACGATGCGATAACGGCGATCGATCCTGCGGTCCGCGCTTCGGTGTCGGTCTTCACCACCCGGCCCGACACGATATTCGGCGCCAGCTTCGTTGCGATCGCCGCCGATCATCCGCTTGCCCAGGGCCTTGCCGCCAACAATCCCGAGGTAGCCGCGTTCATCGATCTGTGCCGCAAGGGCGGGACCACAGCGGCGGAGATCGAGACGCAGGAGAAGCTTGGCTACGATACCGGGCTCATTCTTGCCCATCCCTTCGAGGACCGGCACCTGCCGCTCTACATCGCCAATTTCGTGCTGATGGACTACGGCACCGGCGCGGTGTTCGGCTGCCCGGCGCACGACCAGCGCGACCTCGATTTCGCGCGCAAGTACGGCCTGCCAGTCACCCGCGTCATCGCCGAGGGCTTTGACACCGATCCGGTGTTCACCGGCAACGAAGCCTATACCGGGCCGGGCATGCTTGTGAACTCGGACTTCCTCGACGGCCTTGAGGCGGAGACCGCCAAGACTGAGGTCATCGCCCGCGCCGAAGCCGGCGGTTGGGGAACCGGAACGACCGTATGGCGCCTGCGCGACTGGGGCGTCAGCCGCCAGCGCTATTGGGGGACGCCGATCCCCTTCATCCACTGCGATGCCTGCGGCGTGGTCCCGGTGCCCAAGGCGCAGCTCCCGGTGGTGCTGCCCGAGGACGTCGACTTCAAGACCCCGGGAAACCCGCTTGACCGGCACCCGACCTGGAAACACGTCGACTGCCCGACCTGCGGCAAACCCGCTAGGCGCGAAACCGACACGCTCGACACCTTCGTCGATTCGTCGTGGTATTTCCTGCGCTTCGCCAGCCAGCCGGCCGACAAGCCGTTCGACCCCCAGGTCGTCGCGCAGTGGCTACCGGTCGAACAGTACATCGGCGGGATCGAGCACGCGATCCTTCACCTGCTCTACGCCCGGTTCTGGACCCGCGCGCTGGCGCACATCGGCCTGATCGGCGTGCAGGAGCCGTTCGCCAGCCTGTTCACGCAGGGGATGGTGACGCACGAGACCTATTCTCGCCATGAGGATGGCCGCGACGTTTACTTTGGTCCCGATGAGGTTCTGCGCGGGGCAGACAGCGCAACGCTCGAGGCCGATGGCCAGCCGGTCGAAATCGGCCGCGTCATCAAGATGTCCAAGAGCAAGAAGAACGTCGTCGATCCCGACGACATCATCGCCCAGTACGGCGCCGATGCGGTGCGCTGGTTCATGCTCTCCGACAGCCCGCCCGAGCGTGACCTGCCGTGGTCCGAGGCCGGAATCGAGGGTTGCGCGCGGTTCGTCCAACGGCTGTGGCGGCTGTTCGGGCAGTTCGACGCGGCGGCGACCGGCGAGGACAAGGCGCTCGACCGCAAGCGCGACCAGACCGTCGCGGCGGTGGCGCAGGACATTGAATCGCTCGGCTTCAACAAGGCGGTCGCGCGGATCTATGAACTGACCAGCGCGACCGAGAAGGCCGCGCCCTCGGCCAGCCGCTCTGCCGCGATCCGTACGCTGTTACTGCTTGCCGCGCCCATGATGCCGCACCTGGCGGAACAGGCATGGTCGCAGATAGGTGAGGGCATCGTCGCCGATGCCGCCTGGCCCCCGGTCGATCCTGCGCTGTTGATCGAGGACGAAGTGACCATCGCGGTGCAGGTCCTGGGCAAGCTGCGCGACACCATCACCGTCGCCAAGGGTCTGCCGCGCGAGGAGGTCGAGGCGCTTGCCCTCGCGTCCGACAAGGTGCAGCGTGCATTGGATGGCAAGGCCGTGAAGAAGGTGATCGTGGTGCCTGACCGATTGGTGAACCTGGTGGCATGAAACGCGCCGCCGTCCTGCTCCTGCCTCTGACACTGGCCGCCTGCGGACTGAAGCCGATGTATGCTGGCGGTGGCAACGGCGCGGTGGCGCAGGGGCTCGCTGGTATCGAGGTATCGCCGATCGAGGGCAAGGCCGGATGGCTGATGCGCAACGCGCTGGTTGACCGGCTGCTGAGTACGGGCGCGGCGCGCTACCGGCTCGACGTGCGGCTCGACGACAAGCTTGAGGGGCTGGGCGTCCTTTCCAACGACACTGTCACGCGCGAACGGCGCACTTTGCGCGCGCGTTACCAATTGGTCGATCTCGGCAGCAACCGGATCGTGCTAGATGCCACCGCCGGTTCCGACGCAGGTATCGACGTGGTCAGCTCGGAATATGCGACGATCGCGGCGGAACAGACCGCGCTGGAAAATCTGTCGAAGGAAGTGGCCGATCGCATCGTCACACGCATCTCGCTCCAGTTGCGTGGATCGGGCGCCGCAGCAAAGTGAAGGCGAGCCAGAAGGACTTCAAGGGCATGGCGCCGCGCGCCGGGCGCGAGGCAAAGGTCTTCTTCTTCTGTGGCCCTGATGAGGCTGGCGCGCAGGACGCAGCCGAACTGATCGTGGACTACTTGCCCGAAGCCGGTGAGCGGGTGGAGTTGAGCGGCGCGGATCTGCGCCGCGATCCGGTGTTGTTGGGCGACGAGGCCCGCTCGACATCGCTGTTCGGCGATGCCCGCCACATCTGGGTGCGGGCCAGCGGCGACGAGGTTCATGATGCGGTTGAAAACCTGCTTGGCGGCGAGGCCGAAGCCTGCCCTGTGCTGATCATCGCCAGTTCGGCTACCGACAAGTCGCGTACCGCGAAGCTGCTTGCGGGCCGCCCCGACGCACTGGTGGCGATGTTCTATCCACCGGACCTGCGCGCCATGACGGGGACCGTGCGCGACATGGCCGATGCCGCCGGGGTGCGCTTGTCAGGCGACATGGCCGAACGGATCGCCCGCGCCGCCGCGCTCGACAGCCGCCTGGCGCTGTCCGAAGTGACCAAGCTGGCACTTTACCTCGACGCCGGGCCGGAAGCGCCGCGCACAGCCGATCATGCCGCACTCGACGCGATCGGTGCCCGCACTGATGACGATGGCTTCATGTCGCTTGTGAATGCGGTGCTATCTGGCGAAACCGGCAAGCTTCCGGGCGAATTGCACCGGATGCACGAATTGGGGCTCAATCCGGTAGGGCTGCTGCTCGCCTTCGAGCGGCGCGCGACCCAGCTCGTTCAGCTTGCCGGGAAGCTCGGCCCGCGTGGCAACCCTGTCGATCTCGTCGAAAGCGAGGCGGCGGCGCGACGCGTGTTCTGGAAGGACAAGCGCGATCTCATCGCCCAGCTCAAGGCCTGGCGCGGCCGCAAGCTGGCGCGCCTGGTGGATCGCCTGGTTGACCTTCATCGCCAGTTGCTGACCAATAGCCAGAACGCAGAACTCCTGCTCGCCCAGGGACTTGCCGACATCGCTCGCGCGGCAGCGCCTCGCCCCGCCGGTTCCGAACGGCGCGGCTGAGCTGGCCGCACCAACTTCGCGATTGCGTCTATTCTCCAATCGGATAGGCAAGACCGCCCACGCCGATGAATCGGGCGAGGAAGTTGGGATGACGGGTCGCGACGCCGCAAGTGCTGACGAAATGACCGTGGCGACACGGATCGATGAACTGCGTCCGCGGCTGGTGTCCGAACCTGCACGGGTATCGGGCCTGACCGGGTTTCCCCGTTTCCATTCGCTGGAGCGGCGGCGCCTGCAATGCTACATGGCGCTGATCGTAGCCGACATGACCGCACTGTTTGCGGGGTTCTGCACCGCGGGCTACCTCTATCTTGGCGCCGACGGCATCGATCAGGCGGGCGTCCTGTCACAGCTTATCCTCCCGGTGTTCCTGACCATCGCGCTCTACAACGGCGCCTATTCGATGGGGGCACTCCAGTCGGCGCGACTGGGCGGGCTGAAGGCGCTGACCGCACTCGGCATTTCTGCGGCGACAGTGGTGTTCATCGCCTTCTACACCAAGTCGAGCCTTGAATTCTCCCGCTTCATGTTTTCGTCGGGCGCCATTCTGTCCGGTGCCCTGCTGGTCTGGATGCGGCTGCAAATGCGCTATTTCGTGCGCTGGCGGTGCGGCGGCCGGGTGATCAACGAACTTGTGATCGTCGATGGCGGACCGCCAATCGATCTCGCGGGCGCGCACCGAATAAACGTTCGCGAGCTTGGAATCGTGCCCGCGCTCGACAACCCCGATGCGCTGAATCGCATTGGCCTTGCCCTCGAGTCGGCCGATCGGGTGGTAGTCAGTTGCACTCCCGAGCGGCGCAGCGACTGGGCGACCGTCCTTCGTGGGGCGAACGTCTCCGGAGAGGTGATCGACGAAGCCGTGGCCGAGCTTGAAGCGCACGGGGCGCGGATTGCAGGTGGTTACGGATGGTTGCGCGTCTCGGTCGGCCCGCTCGGAATGCGCGCCCGGGCTACCAAGCGGATGCTCGATATTGCCGTGGCTGGGGGCGGATTGTTGCTGTCATCGCCGCTGCTTCTGATTGTAAGCCTGTTGATCCTGATCGAAGATGGCAGTCCGGTCCTGTTCGTCCAGCGCCGCGTCGGACGCGGCAATCGCTACTTCGACATGCTCAAATTCCGCTCGATGCGCAATGCCATGTGCGATCATGACGGGGCTCACTCCGCCGCCCGCGATGACAAGCGCATAACCCGTATCGGGCGGTACATCCGCCGGTCCAGCATCGATGAACTTCCGCAACTTTTCAATGTATTGAAGGGAGAAATGTCGATGGTAGGCCCCCGCCCGCACGCGCTGGGATCGCAAGCGGGCGACAAGTTGTTCTGGGAGGTTGATGGCCGTTATTGGCGGCGTCACGCACTCAAGCCAGGTATGACGGGGCTTGCCCAGATCCGCGGCCTTCGTGGAGCGACGGAGAACGAGTCCGATCTGAAGACGCGCCTCAATGCCGATCTTGAATACCTCGACGGCTGGTCCTTGTGGAGAGATCTGAGCATAATCGTTCAGACGCTCAACGTGCTAGTCCACGATCGCGCCTACTGACCAGCCGACCACTTTCAATTGCGGAATCGAAAGGCGAAAGTTTTAGCAATAAACTGACATATAATGATATTTTCTGCGATTCTGAGCCATATGTTGCAAAATTGGACATTCTTCCATATAGCCTTCGAAAGGTCGCAATGTTGGAGGCTCGTTGGTGAGCGCTCAGTTTATCGCAATTCTACTCAGCGTTGGTCTGGTCGGTGCCGCCGTCGCGGGGGCAGCGGACACTCGTGCCAGTGACGCAATCCCAGGCGCCACCAGCACGATGGGCGACAGTGGAAGCGGAAACGGCCTGCCCGCCAATGCGTGTCGGGTCGATGTAATTCGGACCGGAACACCAGGTTCCGCCAATGTCGCTCGCCAGGTGCTCAATAATGGTCGGTGCGTCTGCATCGTGACAACCGGTGCTGCCCAGTCGAACGGTTCAGCCGAAGCCATCGTCGATGCCCTGCTGCGTGATCGCTCCTGCGAGGGGGCACCGCTGGCCGCTGCGACTGGCGCCAATTCCGTCACGGGCGGCGCTTCGGGCATGCTCTTGCCGGCCCTGATCGGTGGCGTCGCCATCACCGGTCTGATTGTATCCTTGGGGAAAAGCTCCAAAGGCTGATCCGGCCTTCCCGCGGTACCTGCCGGTTCATGGACCCGCGGATGCAGGCTTGCGACGTTTCACCCGTCGAACACGCAATATATTGTGGGTAAAGCGTGCCTGCTATCTGGCCTCGCTTGATTCATGGTTCCCCAGCCTCGAATGGTCTGCGCGGTGCAGTCAATTCCGGACCTGCGACA
>JAGWUU010000139.1 GCA_028868335.1 Sphingomonadales bacterium
GTTCTGGCGACCTTGATGGTGTGGAAGCGGACACTCGGAACGGTCAGTGTCTCCAGCGTCAGCGAGCCACGTGCCGAATGGTTCTACTGGATCACGATCACCTTTTCGCAGACGCTGGGCACCGCGCTGGGAGACTGGACTGCCGACAGCTTCGGTGATGCGACCTTCATGGGACTCGAATCCGGGTACGTCCTGGGCGCGCTGGTTTTCATCGCAGCGCTGGCGTTGGTTGCGGCGTTGTACTTCTTCACCCGCATATCACACACGGCGTTGTTCTGGGCGGCCTTCATCCTGACCCGCCCGCTGGGCGCGACCGTCGGCGACTTCCTCGACAAACCCGTCGCCAAGGGCGGGCTCGATTTCAGCCGCCCCGTCGCGACACTGGCGTTGCTGGCAGCGATCGGCGTCTGCCTTTTCGCAATTCCGCAAAGGGCCGGCAAAGCGCACTAGCGCCTGTTCTGGTTAGGTTGATGCTTCAAAGCCCTTCCCGCTGGGGAGGGGCGATTCAGCCGAATCAGGGTTGGCTCTAGCCGCTCAGCGCTTTGCGATGTCGTCGAATTTCCGTGCCTTGCTGACAAGCCAGGTATGGAAATTCGGGTTCGCAAGACGGACTTGATCTATTCCGGATTAAGAACATAATAGGAACATGAAGAGTGTTCCTGCCCCGAATCGCGAGCCTGCAATGGCTGATGAAGCGCCTCGCCACGCATTAGGCCTTGCCTCGCTTGATGCCGCGTTGGGGGGCGGACTGGCCGGCGGGCAGATTCATGAAATCTACCCGGCGGAGTCGGACGATGCCGGTGCGGCGATCGGACTGGTCATGGCGATGACGGTGGGGATTGTCGATCGCAGCCTTCCCGTGATGTGGTTGCGCTCCCGCCGGGCGGTGCGCTCCGCGGGGGTGTTTCAGGCGAATGGTTGGGCCGAATTGGGTGGCGCGCCGGGCCACGCCCTGGTGGGTGTCGTTGCCGATACGGTCATGCTGCTGCGCGCCGCGGTCGATGCTTTGCGCTGCTCTGCGCTGGGGGCGGTGATCGTGGAAGGCTGGGGGCCAATGCCCGAACTCGACCTCACGGCAAGCCGCCGCCTGGCACTTGCCGCCGAGAAATCGGGGGTTCCGTTGTTCCTGCTGCGATGCGATGCCCAACCCATGCCCAGCGCGGCGCGGACCCGCTGGAAGGTGGCCGCCGCTCCTTCACGCGCCTTGCCCGGCAACGCCCCCGGGCGGCCGACTTTCGACATTACCTTGCTTCGCCAACGGTCCGGCCCTTGCGGCCTTGCCTGGCGATTGGAGTGGGACCGTGACCAATGCCAATTCCACGAAACGGAGGTATCTGGCGCTGTGGCTTCCGTTCCTGTCCGCCGACCGCTTGCGGATGCAGGATCCGGATCGCCGGGCAGCCGGATCGCCGCCTGACGCACCGCTTGCCTTCGTCACCAAGGTCAAGGGTGCCTTGCGGATATGCGCCGTCGATCCCGAGGCGCGGCGTCAGGGCATCGTACCCGGATTGACGCTGGCCGATGCGCGGGTCCGCCAGCCCGCTCTTGCCGTGGCCGATATGGACAGCGACGCGGATCGCCACTGGCTCGATCAATTGGCGCAGCGCTGCACCGCCTGGACACCTCTGGTCACAGTAGTTCCGCCTGACGGCATCACGCTCGACATTACCGGAACCGACCCGCTTTTCGGGGGCGAAGCGGGGTTGATTACCCTGGTCGAGGATGCCCTTGCGGCCACCATGGTGACGCTGCGCCTGGCCACTGCGGCCACACCGGAAGCGGGGCAGGCGCTGGCCCGCCATGCCCGCTTGCCGGTGGAGGACGAAGCCTGCGCCATTCGTGCATTGCCGGTACTGGCCCTCGGATTGGCAGAGGACGCAACGACGGCCTTGCGCCGGGCAGGCCTGAATACGATCGGCGATCTCGCGGTTCGCCCCTCAGCCAGCCTCGCCGCGCGTTTCGGGTCACAGGCCGTTACCGCACTGCGCCGCGTGCTGGGCGAGGAGCAGGCGCCAATCACCCCCCTACCGCGATCGGAACGGCTACGCTTCGAACGCCGCTTTGCCGAGCCGATCGGTCATCAGGCAAGTATCGCAGCCTGCCTTGCCGAGTTACTGCTTGAAGCCGCCGACGTACTGGAACAACGCGATCTGGGGGGCAGGTGCTTTGCCCTGACCCTGTTCCGCAGCGATGGCCACCGTCAGCGGCTGGAGATCGAAACCGGCCTGCCCACGCGCGATCCGGCCATGGTCCTGCGCCTGTTCGACGAGCGGATCGCCGCCTTGGCCGATCCGCTCGATCCCGGCTTCGGTTATGACAGTATCGCGCTGGCCGTGCCCGTTACCGAGCCATTGGTGGCCAGCCAGCCGCGCCTCGACGGGCAGGCCAATGGCGGTGCGGCGCTGACCGAACTGATCGACCGGCTCACCACCCGGCTTGGTGCGGACAGCCTGCGCCGCCTTGTTCCACAAGACAGCCATGTGCCCGAGCAGGCACAGCTCGCCCTGCCCGCGATCCGCACGCCTCCGCCGACGCCTTGGCCCGCACCACCAGCAGGCGAGCCGCCTTTGCGCCCGCTGTTCCTGTTCGATCCGCCACAACCGGTCGAAGTGATCGCGGAGGTTCCCGATGGCCCACCGCACCGGTTTCGCTGGCGCCGCAAGCTGCACGAGGTACGGCTCTATGAAGGGCCAGAGCGGATCGCCGCCGAATGGTGGCGGCGCAAGGGCGGCGAAAATCCGCGGCAAGGCGGACTGACCCGCGACTACTACCGGATCGAGGATGCGCGCGGACGACGCTACTGGATCTTCCGCCATGGGCTCTACGAAGAAAAGCCCGATCCACGCTGGTATCTCCACGGCCTGTTCGCATGATCGGCACCCCCGTCTTTGCCGAACTGGCCGCCGCCACCAATTACAGCTTCCTGCGAGGAGCCTCGCATCCGGCAGACATGATTGCCCAGGCTCATGCGCTCGGCATGGCCGGGATTGGCATCGCCGATCGCAACACGGTCGCAGGCGTGGTGCGTGCCCATACGGCCTGGAAAGAGATTGGCGGCGCGCAATCGGGCTTGCGCCTTGTTGTGGGTGCGCGGCTGGTCTTTGCCGACGGGTCGCCCGACGTGATCGCCTACCCCGCCACGCGCCACGGCTGGGGGCGACTGACCCGCTTGCTCACCATGGGCAATCGCCGCGCGCAAAAGGGGGATTGCACGCTCTATCTGGCGGACCTGCTGGATCATGCCGACGATCTGCTACTGATCGCCACGCAAGGCGATCGCGCGGTACTGGAGCGCCTGTCAGCCGCCCGCCCCGGCGCTGTCTGGCTGGCCGCGACCATGCATCGCGGCGGGGCTGATGCCCGGCGACTGGCGGAGGCACAGGCGCTTGCCGGAGCGCTGGGCGTGCCGCTGATCGCCGTCAACGATGCGCTTTATGCTCGCCCCGATGCGCGCGCGCTGCACGATGTAATGACCTGCATCCACGAAGGGATAACAGTGCACGGCGCGGGCAAGCGCCTGTTGGCCAATGCCGAACGCCACCTCAAGGCCCCCGCCGAAATGGCGCGACTGTTCCGCGCCTGCCCGCAGGCACTGGAAGCTACCGCCGACCTGCTCGCTCGCATCACCTTCACGCTCGATCAGTTGCGCTACGAATATCCGCACGAGCCGGTGCCCGCAGGCTGGCAACCGCAGGACTGGCTGGAGCACCTGGTACGGGAAGGCGGCCGCGCCCATTTCCCCGCTGGCTTGCCCGATGCCTACCAGACAGTCCTGGCCGAAGAATTTCGCCTGATCCGCGCCCGCAGCTATGCCTGCTACTTCCTTACCGTGCATGACATCGTGCGCCACGCCCGCGATCTTGATCCGCCGATCCTGTGCCAGGGGCGCGGCTCCGCGGCCAACTCGCTGGTCTGCTACTTCCTCGGCATCACCCCGATTGATCCGGTACGCGAGAAATTGCTGTTCTCGCGCTTCCTGTCAGAGGAACGCGATGAGCCGCCCGACATCGACGTCGATTTCGAGCACGAACGCCGCGAGGAGATCATGCAATATGTCTATGATCGCTATGGGCGCGAACGGGCGGGGATCGCCGCGACCGTGATCCACTACCGCCCGCGCAGCACTTTGCGCGAGGTGGGCAAGGCGCTGGGCCTCACCGAGGATGTCACCGCCCGGCTCTCCTCCACCATCTGGGGTCATTGGGGCGATGACGTGCCCGAAACCCGCGTGGAAGAGGCCGGGTTCAACATCGCCAATCCTGAAATCGCCCGGTTGAAAGTGCTGGTCGATCAACTGCTGACCTTCCCGCGCCACCTGTCGCAGCATATCGGCGGTTTCGTGCTGACCGAAGGGCGGCTCGACGAACTGGTGCCGATCCATAACGCCGCCATGCCCGATCGCACCTTCATCGAGTGGGACAAGGATGACATCGACGCCTTGGGGCTGATGAAGGTCGACGTACTGGCGCTGGGCATGCTCACCTGCATCCGCAAGGGCTTCGATCTGCTGCGCGAATGCGGGCGTGGCGATCATGACTTGCAGAACGTGCCGCTGGAGGATCCGGGCACCTATGCCATGCTCCAGCGCGGTGACAGCATAGGCACCTTCCAGGTCGAAAGCCGGGCACAGATCGCCATGCTGCCGCGTATGAAGCCGGCTTGCCTCTATGATCTTGTTATCCAGGTAGCGATCGTTCGTCCGGGCCCGATCCAGGGGGGCATGGTCCATCCCTATCTGCGCCGCCGCAATGACGAGGAGCCGGTGGTCTTTCCACGCCCCGCCCCGCCCCATGATCCCGATGAGCTGCGCGACGTGCTGGGCAAGACGCTGGGCGTCCCCTTGTTTCAGGAGCAGGCGATGAAGCTGGCGATCGTCGCGGCGGGCTTCACCCCGGCCCAGGCCGATGGGCTGCGCCGCGCGATGGCGACGTTCCGCAATCGCGGAACCGTCCAGCACTATCACGCGCTGCTGGTCGAAGGCATGATCGCCCGCGGTTATGAGCGCGATTTCGCCGAACGCTGCTTCGAACAGATCAAGGGCTTTGGCGAATATGGCTTTCCCGAAAGCCACGCCCAGGCCTTCGCCTGGCTGGCCTATGTTTCGGCCTGGCTCAAACGTCGGCATCCGGCGGTGTTTACCTGCGCGCTGCTCAACAGCCAGCCGATGGGCTTCTACGCTCCGGCGCAACTGGTGCGCGATGCGCGGGAACACGGCGTTGAAGTGCGCGGGGCCGACGCGAACGCCAGCGCATGGGACTCCACCCTGGAAAGCGACGGAACGCCAGCCCTGGCCCTGCGCCTCGGCTTCTCGCGGATCGACGGTTTCCGGAAGGAGTGGGCCGATGCGATAGGCGAGGCGCGGACCGCCTGCGCCTTCCAGTCCGTTGAGGACCTGGCCCGCCGCGCCGGCCTTCCGCCGACAGCCCTGCGCAAGCTGGCCGATGCGGATGCCCTGGGTATGCTGGTGGCCTCGCGGCGCGCGGCGTTGTGGGAAGTGCGGCGCGCACCGCCCGATCAGCTTCCCCTGTTCGCTTTCACGGCTGCCCCGGAACTGGGGGAGGAACCCGATGCGCGCTTGCCTGCGATGCCGCTCGCGGAAGAAGTCGTTGCCGATTACCAGACCACCCGCCTGTCGCTGAAAGGGCATCCGATGCAGTTCCTGCGGGCAGCCTTGGCGCGCGAAGGCATACTTGCCTGTGCCGATGCGAATGCCGCGCCCGATGGCCGCAAGGTGCGCACGGCGGGAGTGGTGCTCACTCGCCAGCGCCCCGGCAAGGGCAACGCCGTATTCATCACGATCGAGGACGAGACGGGCATCGTCAACGCCCTGCTCTGGGCGCGCGACATGGAAAGGCAGCGTCGCGCGGTCATGGCGGCGCGGCTGATGCTGATCGAGGGAGAAATCCAGAAAAGCAAGGAAGGCGTCGTCCACCTGATGGCCAGCCGCGTCATTGACCGAACCGGAATGCTGGATCGCCTTTGCGACGAGGAGCCAGGCATGCCTTTGCCGACCTCCCGCGGTGACGAGGCGCACCGCCCCCAGCATCCCCGGCGGCACGGCCATCCGCGCGATGTCAGGATAATTCCCAAGTCACGCGACTTTCATTGACCGCAATCGCCGCTTTCACCGGATTTGCGAACCATCGCTGTGTCTATCGGGTGGCGAGGAAATCGCTGGCCAGTTGGCGATGGCGGTTACACGAGACGAGTAACATCCGACTTCTCCCGGCCTGCCAATCCCCCAGCACGGCGGCCCAGAAGCGGGCAGCACTCAGGTCAGGGCCGGACTCCAATCGAGGCCGGAACTAACAACAAGGCTCAGGCCACCGGGCCGACATCAATCATGAACTTGGTCACCAGAGCGGGGTTGTCGTCCCACTCCCTCAGCGCTTGCCCGGTCTGGTCGAAAGGAAAGACCTTGGTTGTTGACGCCTCGACCGGATAACGGCCGCCTTCGAGATATTCGACAACCGCTTCGAAATCCTCGCGCAGCGCCCCGCGCGAACCGCGGATGTCCAGTTCCTTCATCAGGAAATACTTGGTCTGAAAGCTGACCGGCTCGGGTGGGTAACCCACATAGACCACCCGGCCAAGCGGACCGACAACATTGACCGCGGCAACGAAAGTCTGCGGCAGGCCGACTGCCTCGATCGCGACGTTCGCGCCGCGGCCGTCCGTCAGATCGTGTACCTTGGGCTCAACTTCCATCACCATGCTGTTTATCGTTTCGGCAGCACCCACTTGCCGGGCAAGGTCCAGCTTGCCATCGTCGATGTCCACCGCGATGACGCGCGCGCCGCGTGCCACGCAGCCTGCGACGACGCCAAGGCCGATCGCGCCGCAGCCAAACACCACGACGGTATCGCGTTCAGTAACCTGGGCCCGGCTGGTGGCATGAAACCCCACCGCCAGCGGCTCGATGATCGCGAAGTCTGCCGGGTCGACCAGTTTTGTCGCCAGCAACTGACGGTGGGGCACGACGATCTGTTCGGTCAGCGCGCCTTCGCGCTGCACACCCAACGTCTGGTTGTTGAGGCACGCGTTGGTACGTCCAACCTCACAGGCGATGCAGGTTCCGCAATTGTAATAGGGCACCAGTGAAACCCGCTGGCCGACCGAAAATTCCGCCGGAACGTCAGCTCCCAGCTCAAGGATCGTACCGGCAATCTCATGGCCCGGGATCCGGGGATAGGTGACCAGGGCGTTGCGGCCGCGAAAAGTGTTGAGATCGGAACCGCACAGGCCGACGCGATCGACCTGGAGCAACACCTCGTCCCTCGCTGGAACCGGCGGATCGATCTCGCCAAACGCCGTTTCGCCGGGGGCCGTGATGTAGAAAGCACGCATTAAAGGGTAAGCTCCGTCAAAATCCGCTGACGGCGCCGCCGTCGACGATCAGGGTGTGGCCGGTGACGAACCGCGCCGCGTCCGATGCAAGGTAGGTCGCGGCCCATCCGATATCGTCAGGATCGCCCAACCGGCCCAAGGGTGTGCGCGAGAGGATCTTGGCCTTGCGCTGGGGATCGCCTGCAAAGGCCTGATCGGTCATCGCCGTGCCGATCCAGCCGGGCGCGATGCCGTTGACGCGAATGCCTTCCGCGCCAAGCTCTGCCGCCGCCCCCCGGATCAGGCCCAGTACTGCCGACTTGGCCGCGGTGTAGCCGATGATCAGCGGCACCGAGAGATAGGACGCCATTGAGGCGATGAAGATCACGCTTGCCGCTTGCGACTTGCGCAGCAGTGGCAGGGCTTGCCGGGTCAGATCGAAAGCGGCGCGGACGTGTGTGTCCATCACCCTGTCGAACTCGCCGAGGGAGGTATCGGCAAACGGCTTCTTCATGTGATTTCCGGCATTGTTGACCAGGATGTCCAGCCTGCCCTCGCGGGCGCCGATTTCGGCGATCACTTCGGCGAGGGCCGCTTCGTCCGTCACATCGGCAATAAGGTAGCGAGCAGTCGCGCCGATTTCGGCGCAGGCCTCAATAAGCGTGCCCTCGCTCCGCCCAGTCACGATCACACGGCATCCGCTTGCGGCCATGCAGCGCGCAATGGCTAGGCCGAGGCCGCTTCCGCCGCCAGTAACCAGCGCGATGCGCCCGCCAAGCGAGAAAGCAGACATTCCAGACGCAGGCGTTGCGATCGCCATCGAT
>JAGWUU010000140.1 GCA_028868335.1 Sphingomonadales bacterium
CGGCCCCTTCGTCTAGCGGTCAGGACGCGGCCCTCTCACGGCTGAAACACGGGTTCGATTCCCGTAGGGGTCACCATCTTCGTCTCGCGGCGCTGTCATCGGCACGTCACACATCACACCCAATTGGCTGTGGCTAGATGACTGCCTTCCTCCTAAAAGCCCGCGCATGACCAACCGGCGCCCCCTCCCCTTGGCCAGCAGCCTCATTGCCGTCGCCAGCGCCATCTGCGTTGCACTCGTCAGTGGCAGTTGGTGGCTCGCCCTGGCGATCCTGGTTTTGTGGCTCGGCTCGCTGCTGCTTGCCGCGCCCGAGCCCGAAATAGAGGTCCCGCGGATCGACGCCGTCGAAGTTTCACGCGATGCGGTGCGCGAGACGATTGAACCGCTCGGCCAGCCGTTGTTGCTGCTCGACAATGCCCGCATCGTCCTTGCCAATGCGGCAGCGCGTTCGGCTCTGGGCGCGCATATCGTCGGTCAGGACGCCCGCATAGCACTGCGTCATCCTGAAGCCATGCGCCTGCTCGACATGGACGATGGGGACAGCGTTACCATTGCCGGTTTCACGGGAGGGCGCAGCCTTTGGCAACTCACTCGTCGCCGGATAGATGGCAACCGCTGGATGATTGAGCTGGCTGACCGCACCGGAGAGGCAGACGTCAGCCGCGCCCATACCGATTTCGTCGCCAATGCCAGCCATGAATTGCGCACCCCGCTCGCGGCGATCATCGGTTATACCGAGACGCTGGCGGATGGCGTCGGCGCCCCGGACCCGGCTGCGTCCAAGCGCTTTCTGGGCATCATTGATCGCGAGGCGAAGCGGATGCTGACGCTGGTTGAGGATCTGATGACCCTGAGCCATGTCGAGGCGGAAAAACACGACCGGCCTGCCGATGAAATCAATCTGGGCAATCTGGCACGACGGGTTGTTTCGGAAGTGTCCTCATTGCCCGGCAAGGATCGGGTAGCTCTTGGCGATTGCCTGGACAATGCGCTGATCGCCGCAGACGCCGGGCAACTTGAACAGTTGCTGCGTAACCTGATCGACAATGCCCTGAAATATGGCGCGCCCGACCAGCCAGTCACCGTCGAATTGCGGACGGGGGAGAAGGGTCGCGTCGTCTTGTCCGTCGTGGACCGTGGCCCCGGCATTGCACCGGAGCACCTCCCCCACCTCACGCGCCGCTTCTACCGCACCGATCCGGGCCGCAGCCGCGCGTCAGGCGGAACCGGCCTGGGCCTGGCCATCGTCAAGCATATCGTCGAACGGCACGGCGGCCAGATCGACATCGCCAGCACGCTCGGGAAAGGGACCACCGTGGCGATCGCCTTTCCCCCATTGGCTGACTGAGCGACGTCAGAAGCTGCCGCTGATCCCGACGGTGAAAACGTGATCCATGGTATTCGGTCCGTTGCGCACGAATCCCGCCTGATTGAGATAGCCGAAATCGATACCGAACTTCTTGTTGAGCGGCGCCGACACTGACACTGCGTTGCGCATCCGCTCGTATCCGTCGACCTTCTGGAACGTGGTGGTGTTGAGGTTGACGAAGCTTTCGTGGGACAGGTTCAACGACGATTTGCCGACAAACGGCATGCTGGCCTTAAGGTAGGGCCGCAACCGCCAGCCGGTGCCGGTGAGTCCATCGCGCCAACGCTGTTCGGCGCGAAGCCGGGCAGAGAACTTCACCGCGCCCACCTTGGCGAAGTTATCCACCGTCACCTGTTCGCGGAAGCGATGCTCCATGACCTTGAAATCGCTGTGCAGGTAGGTGGGGTTGTGGACATAGCCAACCGCCAGGGTCACCTGCTTGCTGGGCTTGTAGTTGAGCATGGTGGTGTTCTCCAGCTCGTAGAAGCCCTTGGCATCGCTGGAACGCGCAACGAGTTCGTTCGTGATCTTGAAGTCCTTTGACAACGCAACCCCGAGATTGATGGTCTGCCAGTATTGCGTGTCATCTCCGGCAAGGGCGGGAGTGGCGAGGCACAGGACGGGCAAGGCAGCAAGAATTCGATGGATACGCATGACAAAGCAGTTCCCTCAAGGTTGATCTGCCGCGGCCAATAAGGCAGTTGTGTGACACTTCAATGACGCAATGCGTCACAATCCTGACAATTGGGCGAATGCTGGTCGCGACAGGATTGTGACATCATCTGTCACGAAACTGTCATCGAATCCGGCCAGAGCGACGGCGATAACCGCGAACGAAAGAATCGCCATGACCAAGAAACTGTTGACCGTCGCCTCCGTCGTTTCCGCCACCGCCCTGCTTGCTGCCTGCGGTGGTGCGCAGAATTCCTCGCGTGACCAGATTCGCGCCGTCGGCTCATCGACCGTGCTGCCATTCGCGAAGCTGGTTTCGGAAGAATTCGCCAAGTCGAACTCGGGCTTCAAGGCTCCGATCGTGGAAGGCAACGGAACCGGCGGCGGAATGAAGCTGTTCTGCGGCGGCGTGGGCGCCCAGTTTCCCGACATCGAAGACGCTTCGCGCAGGATGAAGAAGTCGGAGTTTGACCAGTGCGCCAAGAACGGCGTCAAGGACGTCGTCGAAATCCAGGTCGGGATCGACGGCATTGCCTTCGCCAACGCCAAGCAAGGGCCGGTAATGGCCCTGACACCCACTGACGTGTACAAGGCGATCGCGGCGAACCCGTTTGGCAAGCCCAACACCGCAAAGACTTGGCACGACGTCAATCCGTCGCTGCCTGCGCAACCGATCATGGTCTATGGCCCGGCAACGATCTCTGGCACCCGCGACGCGCTCAAGGAACTGATCCTGTTCAAGGGTTGCGACAGTGATCCGGCGATGAAGGCGCTGAAGGACAGCGACAAGGACAAGCACGACAAGGTTTGCGGGGAATTGCGCACCGACGGCGCCTATGCGGACACCTCGGACAACTACAACCTTATCGTGAAGAAGCTTGAAGCCAACGCCCAGGCGGTCGGCATCTTCGGTTTCTCGTACCTTGAATCCAACGCCGACAAGCTCAAGGGCATGACCATGAGCGGTGTCGCGCCGAGCTACGTGACAATTGCCGACTTCAGCTATCCGGGTGCGCGTCCGCTTTATATCTACGTCAAGAAAGCGCACATCGGCGCTGTCCCCGGGCTTGGCGAATTCGTCGCAGCCTGGCCCAAGCTCTGGGGCAAGGACGGCGCGCTGTCCAAGGCTGGCATGATCGTGATGACCGACGATCTTCAGGCCAAGAATGCCAAGATCGCGGCGGACATGACGCCGCTCGACGGTTCCGCGCTCAAGTAAACCGGATCGGGTTATTCCGAAATGTCACCCGCTATTTCGGTACTTCTGGCTCTCGCCCTGGGGTTGGCTGCCTGGCTGGCAGCCCGCGCCAGGGCCTGGACCATGCGCAAGAACTTGCGGGCTAGCGGGCGCGACCTGGCGTCGTTGCCCAACTACCATGCCTGGTATGCCGCTCTTTGGACGGCCGTACCAGCGACAGTATTCGCAACGGCGTGGGCAGCCTTGAGCCCGCGCCTTGTTGCGGCTCGCGCCCTCGCTGATCCGGCTGCTGCCGCCCTCCCCGGCTTCGGATTCCAGCGCGATGCGATCGTGGCTGAGGCGCAGGCCATTGCCTCCGGACAGGCTGGCGTTGCGTTCAACTCCCTGGCCACGGGATTGGTGGCACCGTTCCGCGAGGCGATGCAGTTCTACGGACTGATCGGTATCGCCTTGACCCTGGTGCTGGCATTGGCCGGCGGGACATATGCGCTCGTAAGCCAAAGCGCCACGCTGAACGCACGAACCCGGGTTGAGCAGGCTTTAATGATGGGCTTGCTGGCCGCATCGCTAATCGCAATCCTGACCACATTTGGAATCCTGGCATCGCTGGCTTTCGAAACCATGCGATTCTTCCAGATCGTCAGCCCCGTGGATTTCCTGTTCGGAACCAATTGGACGCCCGATCCAATGTCCGGGGTCAGCCAGGGACTGAAGACGAATTATGGCGCGGTGCCCCTGTTCTGGGGAACGGTCTATGTCGGTGCCATCATCGCCATGATCGTGGCGATCCCGCTTGGGTTGATGAGCGCAATCTTCCTCACCCAATATGCATCGCAGCAGGTCCGCAGCATGATGAAGCCGGTGCTGGAGATATTGGCCGGCGTTCCCACGGTGGTTTACGGCTATTTCGCCGCACTGACGGTGGCTCCCGCGGTGCGTGATCTCGGTCATGCCGTGGGGATTGCCAGTGCGTCGAGCGAAAGCGCCCTTGCCGCCGGGCTGGTGATGGGAGTGATGATCATTCCGCTGGTTTCGTCGATGGCGGATGACAGCATCGCCGCAGTGCCACAGGCAATGCGCGACGGCAGCCTGGCCATGGGGGCAACCAAAAGCGAAACGATCCGCAAGGTGCTGCTGCCGGCGGCGCTTCCGGGAATTGTCGCGGGTGTCATGCTGGCCGTGAGCCGCGCGATCGGGGAAACCATGATCGTCGTCATGGCTGCGGGCGCGATCGCCCGGCTCACCGCCAATCCATTCCAGTCGATCACGACCGTCACCTACCAGATCGTCGCGATGCTCACTGGTGAGGGCAGCTTCGATCACCCGGCGACGCTCTCGGCATTCGCCCTTGGATTTGTCCTTTTCCTCGTCACCCTGACACTGAATTTCATTGCGCTGCGTGTCGTAAAACGGTTCCGCGAAGCATATGAGTGAGTCCATGGATCCCGTTCGCGCGCAGCGTTTGGCCAGGCGGTTGAAGCAGCGCAATGCCGCCGAAACCCGCTTCAAGGTTGCCGGTTTTGTCGCGGTACTGCTGTCCGCAGTGGTTTTGGCGTCCTTGCTGTTCACGATGACGGCGAATGGGATCGGTGGATTTCGCCGCGCCGTCATGGAGATTCCGGTCGATCTCGGCGGGGGAGTGATCGCCCTTGATCCTTCCCAGCTTGTAGGCGTTCAAGCACAGGACAACCTCAAGAACGCGGGCCTTCCGCAAATCGTCGCCGATGCGGCAAACACCGCTCTTGGAAAGGATGGCGGCGCGGCAATTTCGGACGATGCCTGGCGCGACATGGCCAAGCGCATCATCGCCGATCCTGCCCTGATCGGAACGAAGTTCACGGTCGCACTTCCCGCCTCGGATGAACTAGCCTCCGGATTGCGCGGCACAGGCCGCCCCGAGATGAACAAACTCGCGGCGCGGCTCCGCACAGAAGGCAAGCTTCATTGGGCCTTCGATCCTGGCTTCCTTGTCCGCTCGGATGCAACCAGTCCCCAACAGGTTGGTATTTGGGGAGCGCTGAAAGGCTCATTGTTCACCATGCTGGTGACGCTTGGCCTGGCATTCCCTATTGGCGTGCTGGCTGCCGTCTATCTTGAGGAATATGCGCCGAAGAACCGCTGGACCGACATCATCGAGGTGTCGATCAACAATCTGGCTGCGGTGCCGTCGATCATCTTCGGCCTGCTTGGTCTTGCCGTGTTTCTTGCGATTTTCCCCAACTACCGGTCGGCGCCATTGATCGGCGGGATGACCCTTGCCCTGATGACCATGCCGGTAATCGTCATCTCCGGGCGAAATGCCATCAAGGCGGTCCCACCTTCGATTCGCGATGCCGCGCTGGCCATCGGCGCCAGCCGGGTGCAAACGGTATTTCACCACGTCCTTCCGCTTGCGCTGCCCGGCATCCTGACGGGCACGATCATTGGCATGGCACGCGCGTTGGGCGAAACCGCGCCCCTGCTGATGATAGGCATGCGCGCCTTCGTTGCCACGCCGCCCGAGGGCCTGACCTCGCCCGCCACGGTATTGCCCGTTCAGATCTTCCTGTGGTCGGATGAAATCGACCGAGGTTTCGTCGAACGGACTTCTGCCGCGATCATCGTCCTGCTGCTGTTCCTTCTGGCGATGAATGGCGTGGCCATCTATCTCCGCAACCGTTTCGAGAAACGCTGGTGACCACTTTTCACAACCTTGATTCGATCGACGCAAAGATCGCGGCGCGGGACGTTTCCGTTTTTTATGGCGACAAGCAGGCGATCGACAACGTCTCGATCGACATCGGCCAGGAATATGTGACCGCCTTCATCGGCCCCTCCGGCTGCGGCAAATCGACGTTCCTGCGCACGTTGAACAGGATGAACGACACGATCGCCGGCGCAAGGGTGGAAGGCGAGATCAAGCTCGACGGTGAGGACATCTACAGATCAGACCTGGACGTGGTGCAACTGCGCGCGCGGGTCGGCATGGTGTTCCAAAAGCCCAACCCGTTCCCCAAGTCGATCTTCGAAAACGTCGCATATGGTCCTCGCATTCACGGCCTTGCTGGCAACAAGGTCGAACTGGAGGATATCGTCGAACGCTCGCTGCGCCGCGCAGGCCTGTGGGATGAGGTCAAGGACCGACTGGGGGACAGCGGCACCGCCCTTTCTGGCGGGCAGCAGCAGCGCCTGTGCATCGCTCGTGCCATCGCCGTCGATCCGGAGGTGATCCTGATGGACGAGCCCTGCTCGGCGCTTGACCCGATCGCCACCGCGCGGATCGAGGAACTGATCGACGAGTTGCGTGGCAACTACGCCATCGTCATCGTTACCCATTCGATGCAACAGGCCGCCCGAGTCTCCCAGCGAACCGCCTTCTTTCACCTGGGCAAGATGGTCGAATACGGCAAGACGTCCGACATCTTCACAGCTCCGCGGGAAGAACGAACGAAAGACTACATTACCGGACGTTACGGTTAGGATTTTCCATGGCACACGAACATACCGTCAAGGCTTTCGACGAAGACATCACTCGCCTGCGCGGCCTGATTGCCGAGATGGGCGGGCTGGCCGAAGTGTCGATCGGCGAAGCAATGAACGCGCTGGTAAAAGGCAACCGCGAACTGGCCAACGAAGTGGTCGCCCGCGACAAACGGATTGATGCACTCGAAGCCGAGATCGACAAGCTGGCAGTCCGCATCATCGCCTTGCGAGCACCCATGGCGGACGATCTTCGCGAAGTTATCGCTGCGCTGAAGATCGCCGGCGTGGTCGAGCGGATCGGCGACTACGCCAAGAACATCGCCAAGAGCACCAACAAGATCCAGGGCCGCCGCCAGTTTGAGCCGCTGACCCTGATCCCGGCCATGGCTGAACTGGCCAGCGAAATGGTTCATGACGTACTCACCGCCTATGCTGCGCGTGATGCCGAACTGGCTGCGGAAATCGTAGCCCGCGATGACAAGGTCGACGCGTTCTACGAAAGTATTTTTCGTAACCTTGTCAGCCATATGATGGAAAATCCTTCGACAATATCGAGTGCGGCACAATTGCTGTTCGTCGCCCGCAATATCGAACGGATCGGTGATCACGCCACTAACGTCGCTGAGATGGTCTATTTCGCCGCGACCGGGTCGTATCTGACCGACAAGGAAGACAAAACCGGAGTTTGAGGCGATGAGCGCCCCACGCCTGCTGCTGGTCGAGGACGACCCTGCCCTCGCCGAATTGCTGGAATTCCGCTTCAAGGCGGAAGGCTATACCATAGCCGTCACCCCGGACGGCGATGAGGCGCTCCTGCTCGCGCAGGAGGAAGTGCCTGATCTGGTCGTGCTCGACTGGATGATCGAGGGCACCAGCGGCATTGAGGTTTGTCGCCGCTTGCGGCGCGACAAGGCTACCGCCCATGTGCCGATCATCATGCTGACCGCGCGGGGGGCCGAGGATGACAAGATTCGCGGCCTAGAAACCGGCGCAGATGATTTCGTCACAAAGCCCTTCTCGCCGCGCGAACTGATTGCCCGGGTCGGCGCTATCATGCGTCGAATCCGCCCCGCACTTGCGGGTGAAACGCTA
Organism: Sphingomonadales bacterium; assembly: GCA_028868335.1. GTDB lineage: Bacteria > Pseudomonadota > Alphaproteobacteria > Sphingomonadales > Sphingomonadaceae > Novosphingobium. Next base: position 7,794 of record JAGWUU010000140.1, read on the forward strand.
AGCGTCGGTGACCTTTCGCTAGACGCCACAGCTCATAAGGTAACGCGCAAAGGCCAGATCATCGCCTTGGGGCCGACCGAGTTTCGCTTGCTCAAGTTCTTCATGGAGCACCCCGGGCGTGTATTCAGCCGCGGGCAACTGCTCGATGCCGTTTGGGGCACCGACAGCGACATCGAACTTCGCACCGTCGATGTGCACATTCGCCGTTTGCGCAAGGGCATTGAGCAGCCGGGCGTACCCGATCCCGTTAGAACCGTGCGGTCTGCGGGTTATTCGCTCGAAGCCGTCTGAAGCCGTAATTTTACGACCAACCAGTCCTCGTGGCGCCAGACGCTGATCACGTT
>JAGWUU010000405.1 GCA_028868335.1 Sphingomonadales bacterium
GCAATGGCGCGGTCGAGTTCGTGCAGCGGAAACACGGTGATTTCGTGGGGCACGCCCTTCTCGCGCGCTTCCTGCTCATTGAGTCCGACCCGGGCGACTTCGGGATCGATGAAGGTGGTCCAGGGGATGACGCGGTAGTTGGCCTTGAACCGCCAGAACTGGCCGAACAGCGCGTTGACGCTAGCGAACCAGGCCTGATGCGCGGCGGTGTGGGTGAACTGGTAGGGTCCGGCGACATCGCCGGCAGCGTAGATGTTGGGGTAGATCGTCGCGAGATAATCATCGGTTACGACGGTACGCTGCGTCTCGATGCCAAGTTCATCAAGCCCGTAGCCGGAGAGCCGAGCCTTGCGACCGACCGCGACGATGAGCGCGTCGAAGGCAATGGCGCTCTCATGGCCTTCACTCGAGAGGACAAGGCGCTTCTCGGCGCCGTTCTCGATCCGAACCGCTTCATGCCCCGTGAGTAAGGTCACGCCAGAGGCCTCCTGTGCTGCCCGCGCCAGAGCAGCGACGTCCTCGTCCTCGCGGGGAAGCAGCCGCCCACCGCGCTCAACCTGCGTTACGTCCGCACCGAGCCGCGCGAAGGCCTGTGAAAGCTCCGATCCAATCGGTCCGCCGCCCAGCACCACAATGCGCGGCGGCATCTCGTCAAGCGTGGCGAAGTGCTCCCACAGGGTGTCGCTGGTGACATAGCCCGAAGTCGCCAGGCCGGGCAGGTTCGGCACGACCGGCTCCGCACCGGCAGCGATCACGATCGAACGGGTGGTGAGCCGCTGAATGGTCCCGTCCTCGCGTGCGATCTCGACCGTCCAGGGATCGACGATCCTGGCGTAGCCCTTGATCACATCGACCCCAAGGCTGGTATAGCGCTCGACGCTGTCGTGCGGTTCCACCGCGGCAATGATGTCGTGGACGCGGCCCATCACCGCCTTGAAGCTGAATCGTGGGTCCGCCCGGTCCAATCCGTAGCAGTCGGCATGGCGCATCTGTTCGGCCACCCGCGCCGACTTGATCAGCGCCTTGGATGGGACGCAGCCATAATTGAGGCAGTCGCCACCCATCTTCGAGGCCTCGACCAGCGTTACCTTGGCCTTGACCGTTGCGCCGATCAGCGAAGAGACGAGGCCCGCCGCGCCCGCGCCGATAACCACCAGATTGCGATCGAACTGTCGTGGCTTGGTCCAACGGGCATAGACCCGCCGCCGCTTGATCACGGACATGATCCATTTACCGACCCAGGGTAGCGATGCGAGCGCAGCGAACGAAGCCAGCAAGCCCGGTGAAGCGATGTCGGACAGCGCACTGATCCGCGCGAGCTGCGTGCCCGCATTGACGTAAACCACTGTGCCGAGCAGCATTCCGAGCTGGCTCACCCAGTAGAACGTCCAGGTCCGGATCGGTGTCAGCCCCATCGCCAGATTGACAGCGAAGAACGGAAACACCGGAACGAGGCGCAGCGAGAACAGGTAGAATGCACCGTCCCGCGCGATCCCTTCGTTGACGCTTCTCAGCCGTGTCCCGAACCGCGATTGCACGGCATCACGGA
>JAGWUU010000141.1 GCA_028868335.1 Sphingomonadales bacterium
CGCCCTGCGGCTTGGTCGCGCTCTTGTTGCAGCCCCCCAGCGCCAGCAGCGCGGCGGCGATCATCAGCTTGGCGGCAAGGCGGGGCATGGCGGGCAAGTCCTTCATCACATGATTCACGCAGCGCTCGGGCATGGCTTCTCCAGCGCGGCGAGGAACTCCCCCGCGCGCGCCAGCAACGTCCTATCGAACGCCTCGGCACTGACCGCAAGCCCCAGTTGCGCAAGGCTGGTCACCCCGAACTCGTCGATCCCGCACGGGACGATGCCGGAAAAGTGCGCCAGATCGGGATCGAGGTTGACCGAAAAGCCGTGCATCGTCACCCAGCGCCGCACCCGCACGCCGATCGCGCCGATCTTGGCTTCGCGTCCGTCGATGTCGCGGGTCCAGATGCCGATCCTGCCCTCCGCGCGCCAGCTCTCCACCCCGAAATCGCCCAGCGTCGCGATCACCCAGCCTTCGAGGGCGTGGACGAACCCGCGCACGTCGCGCGCGCGCTTCTTCAGATCGAGCAGCACATAACCGATCCGCTGGCCCGGCCCATGGTAGGTGTAACGCCCGCCACGCCCCGCCTCGACAACCTCGAACCGCGGGTCGAGCAATTCGGCCGCCGCTGCGCTGGTTCCGGCCGTATAGACCGGCTGATGCTCGAGCAGCCAGATCAGTTCGCTGGCGCTGCCCTCCGCGATTGCGGTGTTGCGCGCCGTCATCAGATCAAGCGCCGCGCGGTAGGGCACCTGTGCGGTTTCGGCACGTATCTCGATATCGCGGTTGGGGCTATCCGGCATGGCATCGGTTGCGTGGCGGCAATTGCTGTGGTTATCAAGTCTCTTGAATCATCCAGGGGCCGTCAATGAAGTTCGACAGCAACCAGGCGTGGAAGGATGCCTCCTCCGCCGTCTCGGCAAACCGCGACCTGCTGTCCGCACTGGGCGGGGTCTTTCTCGCGCTCCCGACATTTGCCTTGAGTCTGTTCATGCCTCCGCCCGAACCGCCAACGGGCGCAGACGCGGAAACGGTCATGGCCCTGCTCGGTCAGTATTACACCAAGGGCTGGCCGGCGCTGATCGCGGTCGCGCTGCTGTCACTGCTCGGCACCCTGACCATGCTGACCCTGTTCACTGACCGCAGCCGCCCGACCGTGGGCGAGGCGATCCGGCAGGGCGCGCGCGCGGTCCTGCCGGTGATAGCGGCACAAATCCTGACCGGCATCGCCATCGCGACCCTGATGGTAATCGTCATGTCCGGCGCGGGAATCAGTGGGTCGACCGGGCTGAAGATGCTCGCGGTACTGCTGCTGGTCGGCGGCCTGTCGTACGTGTTCATTCGCATTTCACTGCTGACCCCGGTTGTGGTGGTGGAAGGACAACGCAATCCGGTCGCCGCCCTCAAGCGCTCGTGGGATCTGACGCAGGGCAATGTCCTCCATCTGCTGGCCTTCTACGTGCTGCTGATGGTCGCGTTTGTGGTGATCTACCTGATTGTCGCGAAGGGCTTGGGACTGGTAATCGCGCTTGTGACCTCGGGCTCTGCCGCGGCGATGATCAACGACCTGATCGCCGCCTGCCTTCAGGCTGCACTCAGCATCTATTCTGTGGCAGTTGTCGCGGCATGCCATCGCCAGCTTGCCGGCCCCTCGAGTGGAGCGCTGGCCGAACGATTCGACTAGGGGACCCGAACTAAGTCCGGGCCCCATGATGAAAGGGGGAATGCCATGGGTTTCAGCGGCAGTTTGGCGCTCGCGGATGCGTTCGCGCTGTTCAAGAGCCGGTTCGGTCCGATGCTGGCGGTTTCGATCCTTTACTACGTCCTTCTTGCCGTGGTCATGGCGGTGTTCGGGGCGAGTTTCTTCACCCAGATGATGACCATGGGGATGAACGCCGGCGGCGATCCGGCAGCCGCCCTGCCGGCCGGTTTCGGCATCAGCATCGTCATCCTCTACCTGCTGATCTACAGCCTCAATTTCTTCCAGCAGGCGGCACTGTGCCGCCTCTGCTCAGACCGGCACGAACCGAACCTTGGTGACGCCATCAGCACCGGCATCCGTTCGGTACCGACGCTGCTGGGCGCGGCGGTTCTGTTGATCATTGCCTTGATCGGTGTGTCGATCGTGCTGAGCATCGCGGGCGCGGTCGTCATGATGGGCGCGCGTTCTGCGGGCCTTAGCCTGCTGGTGGCCTTGGCCCTGCTGATCGGGTTCGCCTATCTCGGCATGCGCCTGTCGATGATCCTGCCCAGCGTGGCGATCGAGGATCAGCGCAACCCGATTGCCGCGATCGGCCGGTCGTGGGCGATGACCAGGGGCAACGCGCTCAAGCTGTTCCTGCTGTTCGTCGCCGTCATGCTGGTGATGGGTTTGATCGGCATGATGCTGTTCTTCGTGACGCTCGGATTTCCGCAACCGGGCATAGTCCCGAGCGCGGGCGGGATGATCGGGTTCTTCATCGCCATGGTGATGTTCGGGCTGACCCTTGGAATCTACTTTGTGGCCCTGATCGCCGCGATCCATCGTCAGCTCGCCGGGCCGAGCGTTGCGGCAGTGCAGGAAACCTTCGCCTGATGAGGAAGAGCGCTGCGGCAAACCGCCGCGGCGTCCTACTCCTTCCAGCCCCAGAACAACTTGCAGGGCAGGACGTTGAGCAGTTCGAAACCCTCGTCGATGCGGCGGAAGTGCTTGGCCATGAAATCGCGCGCCGCGGCGGTGAACTGATAGACCAGGAAGGCCCCGCCCGGGCGCAACACCCGGTACGTCGCCGCGGCGATCTCGGGGCCTACGCCATCCGGCAGGGTTGAGAACGGCAGGCCCGACAAGACATAGTCGGCATGGTCATGACCGTGCGCGCGCACGATCGCTTCGACATCCGCGGCGGATCCAAGGACTGCCGTGAAGCGGCTGTCGGTAATCGTCGCCTTGAGATAGTCGATGTAGAGCGGATTCGTGTCGATGACGATCAGGTTGCCGTCGCGCGGCAACCGTTCCAGCACCGGGCGACAAAATGTGCCGACGCCCGGACCGTATTCGACAAACAGCTTGCACTCGCTCCACTTCACCGGGCCAAGCATCTTGGCGATGGTGTAGCCCGAGGACGGTATGATGGAACCGACCATCACGGGATGTTCGATAAAGCCCTGAAGGAAAACGCCCCATGGCCCCAGCATCCGCTTGATCCGGCGCTTCACCTTGTCTTGAAGCGCCTCTTGGGAAAGCTCGGTGGTCATGCCTTGGTGCGAGTCCTGATTGCCACGGGTTGAGCCCGCGCGTTTCACAAATTTGCCCGCCCATTGCAAGGCAAGAGCGACACGGTTAGCGACAAAACGATGAATCGCGCCGATCCACTGATCGAGGATTCCACCTCGACGGCAACCACCACCCTGCCGGGTGGACGGCTGACGTTGCTGTTCACGGTGTCGCTGGTCACCGCCGCCGGCAACACCGCGATGCAGTCGGTGATGCCCTCGATCGGCACCGCGCTCAAGGTTCAGGACTTCTGGATCAGCCTTGCCTACACCTGGTCCGCGCTGCTGTGGATGCTGTGCGCCCCCTTGTGGGCGCGCCGCTCCGACAAGCGCGGGCGCAAGGCGATGATGGCGATCGGCCTGACAGGATTCATTGCCAGTTTCGGGCTGTGCGGTTTTTCGCTGTGGCTTGGGTTGAGCGGATTGATGTCCGGGTTGGGAACGCTGCTGTTGTTTGCGCTGTTCCGTTCGCTTTACGGCGGGTTTGGATCGGCTGCGCCGCCCGCCGTGCAAGCCTATGTCGCGAGCCGCACGAACCGGGAAGAGCGGATCAAGGCCCTGTCGCTCATATCATCGAGCTTCGGGCTTGGCACCGTGATCGGCCCGACCCTGGCGCCGTTCTTCATTCTGCCGGGGGTCGGACTGGTCGGACCGTTCATCGGCTTCACGCTGATCGCCGTCATCGTGCTGATCACCCTGCGCTTGCGCCTGCCGGATGACAGCCCCGCCTTCCCGGCGCGCGGCGACGTGATCACCGCGCCATTCTCCGCCAGTTCGGATTCACGCACGCTGCCCGGCGCGGCGCAATTCGACGAGTCGGATCAAGAAGATCAAACAGGGGAAATTCCCAAGGTTTCGTGGTTCGACCACAGGATGCGCCCTTGGTTGGTGGCGGGCTTGCTGGGAGGGCATGCGCAGGCCGCGGTCATGGGGCTCGTCGGATTTCTGGTGCTCGACCGGCTTGGCCTGCGCTCCAATCCCGGCGCGGGCGCCGGGCCCGTCGCGATGGTCATGACCTCGGGAGCCTTTGCCACCCTGCTCGCGCAATGGGGCCTTATTCCCATGCTGCACCTTGGCCCACGCGCCTCCTGCCTTTCAGGGATCGTGATGGCCGCGGCAGGCACGGCCCTGCTGGCCTTTGCCACCAATCTCCATTCGATCACGATCGGCGTCGCCCTGATCTCGATGGGTTTCGGACTGTTCCGCCCCGGCTTCACCACGGGGGCCTCGCTGGCGGTGAGCCGGGCCGAACAGGGGCAGTCGGCGGGAATCGTCGCCTCGGTCAACGGGGCCGCCTATATCGTTGCCCCGGCGATCGGTGTCTGGCTCTACGGCCACGATCCATGGATCGGATTTGGCGTGATCGAACTGCTGTGCGCGGCGGTGTTCGTGCTTGGCCTGAAGGGCATGACGCGCGACGACGCGATGACCGGGCAGTCCTAGAGAATTTCGCTGACCTTGTCCTGCGGACGGCACAGCCGCACGCCTTTGTCGGTTTCGACCAGCGGGCGTTCGATCAGGATCGGATCCGCCACCATGGCGGCAAGCACGACCGCATCATCAGCGCCGGGAAGTCCGCGCTGTTCGGCATCGGTGCCGCGCAAGCGCAGGCCCTGCTGCGGCGACATTCCGGCATCGCGGTAAAGCTGGGCCAGCTTTTCCGCGCCCGGCGGTGTCTTGAGATATTCGATCACGGTCAGGTCCACCCCCGGCGTTTCCTGAAGGATGGAGAGAGTCTTGCGCGATGTACCGCAAGCCGGGTTGTGCCAGATCGTCGCTTTCATCGGTGATCCTTTCGTCGCCCCGCCTCTAGGCAAAAACCGCGCCCCACGCAAACTCCCGGCTTGTAAATGCGAACGACTCGCATTAGCAGACCAATTTGTTGCAAATTGATCGCAATAATTCCCAGGAGCTGTCGTGACCATTCGTGCCCCCTTGCGTATTCTCGCCCTCTTCCCACTCGCAATTGCCCCGGCCCGTGCCGCCGAGGTCACTGACGCCGAAGCCAGCGCACCAATCGTCGTCAGCGGGGAGCGCGGCCGCGATGCTACCGATGGCGTCAACGCGACCAAGACCGGAACGCCGCTACTCGACACACCCCAAAGCGTCGTCGTGGTGGATCGCGAACAGATCGACGACCATGCGGTCGCGCAGCTCAATGACGCGTTGCGCTACGTCCCTGGCGTGACCCTGGGCCAGGGCGAAGGCCACCGAGACCAGGTGGTGCTGCGCGGGCAAAGCTCGACGGCGGACTTCTTCCTTGATGGTCTGCGCGACGATGCGCAGTACTACAGGCCGCTCTACAATACCGAACGAGTCGAGGTGCTGAAAGGCGCCAACGCCTTGCTGTTCGGGCGCGGCGGCGGCGGCGGGATCATCAATCGCGTGTCCAAGACTGCCGAGTTCGGCAAGCACACGGAAACGCTATCGGGCGGGATCGACAGCTTCGGGGCGTGGTCTGTGGCGGGTGACGCCAACATGCAACTGAACCAGACGGTCGCGCTGCGCCTCAACGCCACATACGAAAACCTCGCCAATCACCGCGATAGCTATGGTGGCCATTTTATCGGGCTTGCCCCAACGCTGGGCGCGAGATTGGGGGAAAGAACCACCCTGACCCTGGCCTACGAATTTGACGGCGACGATCGCGTGATCGATCGTGGCGTTCCTTCGCGCGGCAGCGTTCCGATCATGGGCTATGACAAGACCTTCTTCGGCAGCCCGACGCTCAACCGCGGCACGGTCGATGCCCATATCGCCCGCGCCCGGCTCGATCACGAACTGGCTGACGGACTGACCCTGTCGGTTGCAGGCATGTACGCAAATTACGACAAGTATTACGCCAATGTTCTTCCGGCGGCGGCGACCATCAACACCGTGACGCTGAGCGGTTATGACAGCGGCACGCGGCGCCAGAACTGGATCGGCCAGGCAAACCTTGTCTGGAAGGGCCAGACCGGCCCGATCAAACACACACTGCTCGCCGGTATCGAAGGCGGCAGCCAATTGACCGATGCCACCCGCCGCAACGTGCTGTTCGCGACCAGCGCAGGCAGCACTTCGCTGACGGCAACCATTCCCCTGGCGCAGACCCTGGCCCTTCCGGCGACGAGTTGGACCGGCCTTGCCGCCAACTCGCACTCGAACGTCCGGAGCCTTTCCGCCTATGTCCAGGACCAAGTGGAACTGACGCCGTTCCTCCAGGTGATCGCCGGGGTGCGCCACGACTGGTTCGATATCGACGCATTCAACCGGCTCAATTCCGTCGCAACCTCTCGCGAAGACGGCAGGTGGTCCCCGCGTCTGGGGCTGGTGATGAAGCCGCGCGACAACCTGTCGCTCTACGCCAGCTACGCGAAGAGCTTCCTGCCCCAATCGGGCGACCAGTTCTCCACGCTTGACCCCAGCTATCAGTCGCTCGATCCAGAGGCTTTCCGAAACCTGGAGTTGGGAGCGAAGTGGGACCCGTTACCGGCACTCGCCGTCTCCGCCGCCGCTTTCCAGGTCGATCGCACCAATACGCGCATCACCGACCCGGCCAATCCGGGCTACTGGATCCTGACCGGCGCGAGCCGGGTCAAGGGACTTGAAGCCTCGCTGGCGGGTTGGCTGGCCGATCGCTGGCGCGCAACGCTAGGCTACACGTATCAGGAGGGCGAAGTCCGCTCCGCGACCAGCGCCGCGCCAGCAGGCCGCCAGCTCGACAAGCTGCCGCACCACCAGTTCAGCGCCTGGACCCGATACGACCTCTCCAGCCGGCTGGGCCTTGGCCTGGGCGTGGTTCACCAGTCGAGCCAGTTCGCGACCATCAGCAACGCCGTGCGCCTGCCCGGCTTCACCCGGGTCGACGCCGCCGCCTATTTCGACGTCAGCGAGCGCGTGTCACTCCAGCTCAACGTCGAGAATGTGACCGATATCCGCTACTACCCCAGCGCTCACACCGACAACAACATCACCACCGGTGAGCCGCTCAACGCGCGGGTTACGGCACGGATCAAGCTGTGAATTCGAGGAACTCGGACTCCGCCAGAAGGGGGCATCCGCTCGCGCCGGGGAAACGGCCTGATTCCCCGCGGACCGCTACCGACCCGTCGGCTTCATCGCCGGGACCGCACGCGCCGCGTCTGTCGGGTCAATCCCGGGGGCTGGCGCGGCGCTGATCAACTCCACCCGGCGCGCCACCCGTCCGGCGCGCTGGATCGCCCGGACCAGTCGCGGATACACCCCGCATCGGCACAGATTGGGCACCGCCGCCTTGATGTCCTCAGGCGTCGGATCGGCGTTGCGGGCCAGCAGCGCAGCGGCGGCCATGACGATTCCCGGGGTGCAGAACCCGCACTGGATCGCCTGCTCGGCAACCAGCGCCTGCTGCACCGGGTGCGAGCGGTCGGCCGATAGTCCCTCGATCGTGGTAACGCTGCGCCCCTCGGCCTCGGCCAGAGTGATCAGGCAGGATCGCAGCGCCTGGCCATCGACCAAGACCATGCACGCCCCGCAGTCGCCCACCCCGCAGCCGTATTTGGTGCCGGTAAGATTGGCCGCGTCACGCAGCGCCCAGAGCAGCGGCGTCTGCGGATCGAGCTGAAAATCGACCGCACGGTCGTTAACGGTAAGGCTGGTCATGGGTTGTCAGGTGTCAATCCCGCCACGAGCGGTCGATCCTGTCTATCCTGCGCACCCAGGCGTCGAAATCGGCCTGGCCGGGCTGGCGGCCCGGCACCACGCTTTCGTGAAGGTCGCGGTGGTGGACCGCGACCACGTCGTCCGGAACGACGATCGGCTTGCCCATCGACAGCGTGGCCAGCTGCACCTCGCAGGCGCGTTGCAGCGACCAGTGCTGGATGAACACCTCGGGGATCGAACGGCCGAG